>JACDAH010000434.1 GCA_013695505.1 Chloroflexota bacterium
GTCTGGTCGGCCCACGCCTCGTACGCCGGCACCAGCTCGGTGACGTATCCATGGTGCCCGACCGAGCCGTCGTCGGTGGCGATCACGTATTCGACCTCGTCGGGCAGAAGGGACCACGGATACACCACCCGGGCCCACGCGGCCCCGAACAGCACCGTGACCTGGCGGCCGTCGCGCAGCGCCTCGTCGACGAGCGACCGGATCCCGGCCATGCCGAGCCCGCCGGCAACGAGGAGCAGGTGGCGTGACCGCGGGTCGACCTCGAACGGCCGGCCGAGCGGCCCGAGCATGTCGACCGTGTCGCCCGGCCGGAGGCGGGTGAACCACTCTGTGCCGCGCCCGATCGTGCGGAAGTGGATCGTCATCACGCCCGTCACGCGGTCGGCGGTGTTGATCGAGAACGGCCGCCGCAGCACCAGCCCGGACAGGTCGCCCGTCCGGGCGTGCACGAACTGGCCGGCCCGGGATCCGCTGACGAGCCCGGGGGCGAGGAACGACTGGAGCCACTGGCCCGGGAGGATCTCCCGGCTGTCGACCAGCTCGGTCCGGACCAGGCGCATGGTCACCGGGCGGCGTCGCCCTCCGTCGGCTTGGTGCCGTCCTTGGCGACTTCGTCGGGCGCGGCGTCGGCGACGACGCCCTCGCCATCTTCGCCGTCGTCGTCATCCTCGTCGTCGTCATCGGCCGCATCGTCGCCTGCGTCCACGCCGGACGCGCTGGAGTCGCCTTCGGCAGCCGCGTCGGTGGATCCTGCCTCGAAGGCGGCGAGCTCCGGTGCGATCGACGGGAACGCCTCGGCCAGCGCATCGGCGAGGTCGCCGAAGACATCGGTCGGGTCGTAATACTCGACGAGCTCCTCGGCGGTCCTCAGCGGCCGCCACTCGTTCTCTTCCTCGGTCAGGACCTCCGCCCGGAACTCGCCCGAGGCGGTGAGGGTCAGCCGCTCGTCGTCGTCGTCGTTGACGATCAGGTCACCGATCTTGCTGATCAGGACCGACGAGGCGTCCTCGAACTGCTCGAGAAGACGCGATTCGCTGCGCTGGCTGCGCTCCTGGAACTCGAGCGCGAGGTCATACAGGCGCTGGGCGGCAAGCTCGTCGTCGTCGACCTCGACCGGCTCGGGCTGGGTGGCCGCCCACTCGTCGGCCGCGGCGGCATACGGATCGGGTGCGCCGATCGTGACTCCTTCGTCGACCCCGATCCCGGCCGCGTCGAGCAGGTCGCCTTCTGCGGTTGGCTCGGCGCCGAGCCCGGCCGCTTCGCGGGCCGCCTCGGCGAAGGCCTGGTAGAGGTCGGCGGGGTTGTAGAGCTCGACGAGCTCGGCCGCGCTCTCGATCACCTCGGTCTCGGACGCCCACTCGCCCGTCAGATCATCGAGATAGCGGGTCCGGCTTCGGAACGTCAGGTCCGGCGCGATCGAGAGGTAGTCCGGGTCCTCGTCGATGAGGACGAGGCCGCCGAGCTCGCTGATCCGGTCCTTGTTGGCGTTGAGGAACTTCCGGAGTTGCTCGGTCGACTGGACGATGAAGTCGGAGCGCTCGAGCGCGGCGTCGCCCGCGATCTCGCCGAGCAGGTCGTTTCGGCTCGTGTCCATCGCGGTTCGCCTCCCATCGTCTGGCTGTGGTGTTGCGGTTCGGCGGATCGTCATCTGGCTCCGTTGATCAACCGTGGTACTCGAGGTCGGGACCCATCCGCTCCCGGAGGAACATCGAGTGATGGCGCTGGAAGATCCATTCGCCGGCCCGGTGGCCGAGCGTGCGCAGGCTCTCGTCGGCCTCCAGCTTGTCCAGTGTCGCGTAGTCCGGAAGATCGAGCAGGATCACGTTGTCGAAGTCCCAGCCGTGGGCGACGTTGTACCAGCCGATGAACCGGATCCCGTATTTCGCCTCGTACTCGCGGAGCTGACGCGCGAACAGCGTCCGCATGTAGAACTTGAAGAACGAATCGCGACCACGACGGACGGAGAAGTAGGTCGCCAGAACGGGCACGGCCTGCACTTCCTCCAGTCCACCGATCCAGGGTGCCGGATCGGACCGGCTTCGCCCGGCGCGCACCGGGGCCCCTTATTGTCGCACGGGCCCCTCGTCAACCGGAGGCGGTTCGTCGAGGCCGGGCTCGCCCGACGGGGGGATGGCGGGCGGGACGACCGTCGTGGGTTCGAGCTCATCGGAGACGGAGTCTGTCGCGGCGTCCTCGAGCTCGCCCACGGTCTTCGTGCCGCTGGCGAGCGGCCGGCGACGGCTTCGGCGATCGGCGGCCACGAGCCGGAGAAGGAAGATGATCGTCTGGCCCGTGACGAGGAGCAGGATGAGGACCGCGACGAGCAGACCCGCACTGATGGTGTCGGGCCACTTCCAGATGACACTCAGCGGGGTCAGGACGATGAAGATCCCGAGAACGACCAGCTGGAACCGGAAGCAGCCGAGACCCGGCCCGCGCTCAGCGTCGAGGTCATCGCCCTTGTACCTGACGGGAGGCGTATTGGTGGCCACGAGCCGGAAGGGTATGCGATGAGCGGTCGCGGCGCGCCGGGTTTCCGGCGCTCCCCGCCGCCGGTTGCATTGCTCCCTGGCATCGCCGATTGCCTCCCGCTCATCGCCGATTGCTTCCCGTCCATCGCCGATTGCTTGTCCCGTCCATCGCCGATTGCTCGTCCCGCGAACACCGCGCGCCGATTCGTCTCCGAATGCACACCGGGCGGGCATGTGGTGCCCCGAGACCGTTGAGGGGTCACGAGCGACGCTCGAGCCAGGCGGGCACGACGCACGAGTCCCGCAACGTGTTCACCAAGTGCGCATTCGGTGAATCCGGGCCGTGGCTCGAGCACCAACCCGTCAGCGACGATGCGGAGCTCGCGATCGCCCCGGCGACCGGTTAGCCGCGCCGCGCCAGCCGGTCCTGGAGCCGGAACCACTCGCCGGCGAACGGCAGGAACCAGGGCCGGCCCTCGTACGGCGCCGGCACGAGCGGGAACGACAGGCTCGCCAGTGCCGGAGCGGGCCCGCCGCCGAGCCACTCGCCGACCTTCGTCCCGAGGGCCGTCATGAGCGCGACGCCCGTGCCGCAGCAGCCCATCGCGTAGGTGATGCCGTCCTTGCGACCGACGTGCGGCATCCGGTCGAACGTGAACGCGACGTTGCCGCCCCAGGCGTACTCGACTCGGTAGCTCGCCAGCTGCGGATGGACCTCGAGCATGCCCTTGTGGAGAATCGCCGCCGTCCGATCGACCGAGGTCGGCAGGAAGCTCGCTCGGCCGCCGAAGATCATCCGGCGATCCTCCGACACGTGCCAGTAGTACAGGAAGTTCTTCGTGTCGAAGAAGGCGCGACCCTTGGGCGAGAGGCTCCGTGCCAGCTCTTCGGGGAGTGGCTCGGTCGCGATGATGTAGCTCCCGATCGGGATGACCCGCCGCCGGAGCGACGGCACGACGCCATCTGTGTAGCCGTTCGTCCCGACGACGACCTCCTTCGTCAGGATTGCACCGCGATCGGTCTCGACGACGAGCCGGCCGTCGGCCTGGCGTCGGATCGTCCGCGCCCGGACGCCGTCGTGGAGGTCTGCCCCGGCACGGTCCGCTGCGGCCGCGAGCCCGGCGAAATACTTGCCGGGATGGAGCAGCCCGGACGGCGGGAACACGAGCCCGCCGTGGTAGAACGTCGTCCCGATCTCCTCGTGGAGGCGCTCCTTCGGGACGAACTCGACCTCGATCCCGAACCGGCGGAAGGTCTCGACTGACGATCGGAGATGGTCGGCGTGGGACCGCGCCCAGGCGACATCGAGATAGCCGCACTCGCGGAACTCGCAGTCGATCCCTTCGTCGGCGATCAATCGCGTGATGAGCCCGTACGCGTCCATCGTCTCGCGGAACAACGCTCGGCCGGTGTCCTCGCCGTAGCGCTCGATCAGCTCGCCGGGGCCCCACTTGTAGCCGGGATGGACAATGCCGCCGTTGCGGGTCGAGCCGCCGAAGCCGAGATGCTCGGCCTCGAGCAGCGTGACCGCCGCGCCGCCGCGAGCCAGGACGCGGGCCGCGTTGATCCCGGTGTACCCACCGCCGATGACGACGACATCCGCCGTATCGGGCAGGGCCCGCCCGCGGTACGACGGGATCGCCGGCATCGTCGCGTGCCAGTACGGTCGCTTCTCGTAGTCTCGGTTCAGGGCGGATCCGTTCGGGCGGAGCATCGGCGGCAGCGTAGCGAACGCGCGAGGCGGACGTCCGCGCGTTGCGTTCGGTGAGCACCCAACCGTCACAGTGAACCGGAGCCGCCCGAGCGGCATCGAATGGCTGAACGCGCCAGGAGGGACACGCGCATCGGACCCGCGATCGACCGGTCACTGATCGACCGGGCCCGGAATGGCGACGTTGAAGCGTTCGAAGCGATCGTCCGCGCCCGAATGGATGCCATGTACCGACTGACCAGCGCAATCCTCGGCAGCGAGGCCGACGCCCGCGACGCCGCCCAGGAGACCTTCGTCGCGGCGTGGCGCCAGATCGGGAGATTGCGCGACCCGGACAAGTTCGAGGCCTGGCTCCAGCGGGTCGCCGTCAACGCCGCTCGCCAGACACACCGGGCCCGAAGCCGTCGCCGCGTCCGCGAGATCCCGTCGTCGACCGTCGTGGCACTGGCCGACCGCGCCGCGGGCGCGCCGCGCGACGACGCCGCGATCCTCGACGCCGCGCTGGCCAGGCTGCCCGTGGACCAGCGAGCGATTCTCGTGCTCCACCACCTCGAGGGCTGCCCGATCGCCGAGCTGGCGACGATCCTCGATGTCCCGGCGGGCACGGCGAAGTCACGCC
>JACDAH010000485.1 GCA_013695505.1 Chloroflexota bacterium
GGTACCTGCCGGCGATCGTGGTCCTCGTCGGGGGGATCGTTGGCTGGGAGCTCCTGCTGACCGGTCTGAACATCCAATCCTTCCTCCTGCCGAAGCCGTCGGCGATCCTTGCCGCGCTCCAGGCCAACTGGGACGGCGGCCGCTTCCCGCTGCTCCCGTCGGCTGTGGCGACGCTCCAGGAGGCGGTCCTCGGGCTGGTCATCGGGACGGTTGCCGGCGTGGGCGTGGCGTTCGCCTCGGCCCGTTGGGTCACCGCTCGCGGGATCCTGCTGCCCCTGTCCGTGGCGGCCAACGCCGTCCCGATCATTGCCTTCGCGCCGTTGCTCAACAACTGGTTCGGGCTCCTCAACCCGCTGTCGAAGGCCCTGATGGCGGCGGTCCTGGTGTTCTTCCCGGTCATGGCCAACGTGACCCGCGGCCTCGTCCAGGTCGAGCCGGGCGCGCTCGAGCTGATGCGCTCGTACGCCGCGAGCGACTGGACCGTGCTCCGCAAGGTCCGGGTCCCGAACGCCCTGCCGTACTTCTTCACGGCCCTCAAGATCGCGACGACGCTGAGCCTGATCGGGGCGATCGTCGGCGAATACTTCGGAGGCGCGACGTCGGTCCTGGGCCGGGTCATCGTCAACAGCGCGAGCGCCCTCAAGTTCGACATCACCTGGGCGGCGATCCTGTTCGGCGCGGCGACCGGGATCGCGCTTTACCTCCTGGTCGTGCTGGCCGAGCGCATCCTCGTGCCGTGGGCGGCGTCGATGCGCGCGGACGGCTGAAGGCGAACGGCAGGGACGGATGGTTCGGGGCGGCGGTTCGGTGCGGACGGCCGAGGGGCGCACCGGTGAACGCCGTCTCGCCTGACGGCTCGGGGCCCCGGCGTCGTATCCTTCCGGCTCCGGCGATTTGATCGTCGGGTGAGGAGCGCGCTCCGCGTGGGGCCGAGCGCGAGGCAGGAGGAGCTCATGAACACGAAACGCGGCTTCGCATTGACCGCGGTCGCGGCGGTCGTCTTCGCGGCCTGTACGCCGGCGGGGACGACCGCTCCGGCATCGCAGCCGCCCGGTAGCGTTGCGCCCCCGTCATCGGCGGCTTCGGAGGGGACCGAATCGCAGCCGGCGGCCGGTTCGTCGGCCACCGCCGCGAACGTCAAGCTCCAGCTCCAGTGGGCGCCGCAGGCCCAGTTCGCCGGCTACTTCGCCGCCGACAAGCAGGGCTACTTCAAGGCCGAGAACCTGACCGTCACGGTCGTCCCCGGCGGGCCGGACGTCGTTCCCCAGGTCGAGGGCTCGAAGGCCGACGGCCCCGAGTTCACGATCAGCTGGGTCCCGAAGGTGCTCGAGGCGCGCGAGGCATCACCGGCGTCCGACCTCGTCGATATCGCCCAGATCTTCCAGCGCTCGGGGACCCTGTCGGTGACGTGGAAGGACACGGGCATCGACGATCCGTGCAAGCTCGCCGGCAAGAAGGTCGGAACGTGGGCCTTCGGCAACGAGTTCGAGGTCACGGCCGGTCTCCTGAGCTGCGGCCTGACCCCCGGGCTCGAGAACAACGGCAAGCCCGACAGTCAGTACCAGCAGGTCACCCAGGCATTCGACATGAAGGCGTTCCTCGCCCGCGAGATCGACGCCGCCGAGGCGATGATCTACAACGAGTACGCCCAGGTCCTCGAGGCGACCGATCCCGCGACCGGCGAGCTCTACAAGCCGGAGCAGCTCAACGTCATTAACTGGAACGACTACCGGGTCGCGATGCTCCAGGACGCGATCTTCGTCCGCAAGTCATGGCTCGACCAGGGCACCAACCGCGACGTTGCCGTCCGTTTCGTACGGGCATCGCTCAAGGGCTGGATCTACTGCCGCGACCATCCGGATGATTGCGTCCAGTACACGACCGACGCCGGCAGCCAGCTCGGCGCCGGCCACCAGAAGTGGATGATGAACGAGGTCAACGCGCTGGTCTGGCCGTCGCCGGGCGGCGTCGGGATGATCGACCCCGTGTTCTGGCAGCAGACCGTCAAGATTGCAAAGAACGGCGGGATCATCAAGACCGACCCGTCCATCGACGCCTACAGGACCGACATCGTCAAGGAGGCCCTCACGGGCATCACCGACGACAGCAAGGGCGATGGCTTCACGAAGGCGACCGTCGAGGTCACCGCGGGCGGCAACTGAGCCACTCGCGCGGGCTACGACGGCCCATCCCGAACCGCCGAAAT
>JACDAH010000316.1 GCA_013695505.1 Chloroflexota bacterium
CCGAGCGCGATCGCGCCGATTGCGATCGGGGCTGGGCCGGGCCGGCGCTTGAACGCGACCCACAGGGCGGCGGCGGTCGAGCCGAGCCCGGACGCCGCCATGAGGAACCCGTAGCCGGACGCGCCGACGTTCAGAACGTTGTCGGCAAGGGGCGGAACGAGCACCTGGAAGTTCATCCCGAAGGTCGCCGCAAAGGCGACGGTGGTGATCGCCAGCATCGCGAGCGGCGTCGAGCGGACGTACCGCGCGCCCTCGGCGAGGTTCTCGACAACGGCCCCCCAGCTCCGTGGCCGCGGGCTCTGCGGCACCGCCCGCATCTCGCTGTCGCGCATCGCCATGTAGCTGGCGATCACCGCGATGAAGCTCAGGCCGTTGATCAGGAAGGCGATCGAGATGTCGAATGCTCCGATGAGCAGCCCTGCCGTGGCCGGGCCGAGGATTCGCGAGGCGTTGAACAGGGCCGAATTGAGCCCGACAGCGTTGACGACATCATCGCGGCCGACCATTTCGACCGCGAACGACTGGCGGGCCGGCATGTCGACGGCATTGGCGATCCCGAGCATGGCGCCGAGGATCATCACGTGCCAGACCTGCACGACGTGTGTGGCGGTCAGGGCGAACAGAACGAGGGCGAGGATCATCGCAACGGTCTGGGTGGCGATGAGCGTCTTGCGCTTCGGCAGCTGGTCGGCGATGACGCCGCCGAACAGCCCGAACAGGATCACCGGGCCGAACTGGGCGAGCGACACGAGCCCCAGCCAGAGCGGGTCGTGAGTCAGCTGGAGGACGAGCCAGCCCTGGGCCACCTGCTGCATCCACGTCCCGACGAGTGAGATCGCCTGGCCCGCGAAGAACAGCCGGTAGTTGCGGTGGCGGAAGGCGCGGGCGCCCTGGAACGTGACCGTCATCGGCCGGCTTGGTTGGCAGCGCGCCCGGCTCGTGGGCGGGCGTGGTCGTGCGGCGCCGGCTCCCGGCCTGCCTCGAGCTCGGCGATGTGGTCCAGGAGATGGGCGCGCCGGCCTTCGGCCTCGTCCACCATGTCGGCCAGCCGGTCCGACTTCTCGCGGAGCGACGCGATCTGCCGATCGACCCGGCCGAGGGCGTCGTCGATGATCGCTCGCCGCTCGGCGGCATCGGTGGTGGTCCGGAACCGGGCACGGTTCCGCCGCCGGGCAGCCTCGTCCTCGAGGAGCTGGCCGATCTCGGCGAGGCTGAAGCCGGCGTCGTCGCGAAGATCCTTGATGAACCGCAGCCGCTCGATGTCGTCGGCGTCGTACTGGCGGTAGTCGCCTTCCGAACGGCCGGCCGGCTCGAGGAGCCGGAGCTCCTCGTAGTAGCGGATCGTCCGGGTCGTCAGCCCGAGTGTTGCCGCAACCTCCTGGATGCGGAGAAGGGGCGCAGGCGTGACTGCGGAGTCGTCGGCGACAGCGGCGGTCGGATGGTCGAGATGGCTCATGGAGGTACCATGATGCCACAACCTTGCCGTTGACGTAAAGGTTAGGCTCCGGCACCACCGCCGCGGCCGCGCACAAACTCGCTGGGGCGCCGTCGCGCCGGCGGTGCGCGGTGACAACGGTGATCCGCAGTGAACCTTTGCGTAACGGAAACTGAATGATGGTTTGGTATGGTCCTACTCGGACCGGTGGACTATCTTCTGCTCGTGTCCAGGGAGATCTGATCGGCGTGCCTCGAAACTCGAGCGGCACTGGGTATCGTGCCGCACAGCTGGTGCTCGTCATCGTCGCGATCGTGGCCATGGGGGCTGGCCCGTTCGCCGCGCGCGCGCACGCCGCCCAGTCGGTCCCGAAGGTCGTCCTGATCGTCGGCCCCGCAGGCGGCGCGACGCCCTACTACCGGCGCCTCGCCGACGAGGCCGCGGCCGCCGCGCTGAAGCTGACGCCGAACGTCGTCAAGGTCTACTCCCCCGACGCGACCTGGCCCGCCGTCAAGGCGGCCCTCAAGGGAGCATCCATCGTCGTTTACCTCGGGCACGGGAATGGTTGGCCGAGCATCTACCGGAGCTCGCTCTATCCGCCCACCCAGAACGGGTTCGGGCTGAACCCCCATGCCGGCGCGGCTGATTCCCACCAGTACTTCGGCGAGGCCCTGATCGGCTCCGAGATCAAGCTCGCCAAGGACGCGGTTGTCATCTTCAGCCACCTCTGCTACGCGAGCGGCAACACCGAGCCGGGGTTGGCCGAGGGAACCCTCGATCAGGCCCAGCAGCGGGTCGACAACTACGCCGCTGGCTTCATGCGCGCCGGCGCCGGCGCCGTGATCGCCGACTCGTTCCTTGCCCCCCGCTACTACGTGACCTCCGTTCTGCGGGGCAAGCGCACGATCGACTCGATCTGGAAGAACGCCCCGAATCGAAACGACCATTTCCTGAGCTTCGCGAGCCAGCGGACCAGGGGCGCGATCGCCCAGATGGACCCCGACAACGTCGACTCCGGGTTCCACCGCTCGCTCGTCACCAGGGGCAAGCTCACGAGCAGCCAGGTCCTCAACAGCGCGATGGGCCGTCGGGACCCGCTGCCGGGTGTCGAGCCGGTCGTCGAGCCCACCCTGGCCGGGCTCGGGGTCACGTTTGGCGCTCCGGATCTGACGGCACCGCCGACGGCCGGCGCGAAGACGAAGCTCACCCTCCCGGTTGCGGCTGACGCGGCCGCCCTCCTGCCGACCGAGCTGATGGTTGCCACCCGCTGGGATCGTCTCGACGGTGGCGCCGCACCGGCCCCGAAACCGGCACCGAAGCCCGCGCCCGGTTCGAGCGCCGCCCCGGCTGGTCAGGGCGCGGTCACCGGCAATGATCCCGGGACGACGGCCGTGGACAGTGCGCCGGTCGACCTGGTCGTGCCCGAGCAGGCGGGCGAGGTCGTTGCACCGGTCCGTGCGGCGAAGCTGAAGACGGGTGGCATCTCTGTGCCGGTCACCGTTCCGTCAAGCCCGGGGCTGTACCGCCTCGTTGCGACGATCCACCAGCCCGACGGCGCCGCCTTCGACGCGTCGACCCAGGCCCTGGTGCCCGCCCTGGTCGTCCGTGTCACGGGCGCGCTGACGGCCACGTACACCGCCCCGGCCACGGCGTTGGCCGTCGCGGGCACTCCCTTCTCGATCGACGTCAGGGTCGCGAACCTCGGGCGCAACACGTGGGGACAGGCGGTCCAGTCGCACGCGGTCGGCTCCGCGGAGATCGAGCCCGCGCGACGCGCCACGCTCGTCGCCCGCTGGGTCGACCTCGGGGGGGGCCTGGTCGCTCCCGCGCCGGCTCCGAGCGGCGGACCAGAGGCCGCTCCGACGGCGGCCGGGACCGTCGCGACCTCAATCCTGCCGGCCGCGTTCGCGCCGGGCTCGTCGATCGCGGTCGATTTCCAGCTCGTCGCTCCGGCCGCTGCCGGCGAGTACCTGCTCGTCCTCGATGTCGTCGATCCGAAGACGGGTTCGCTGGCCGCGGCGGGCGTGCCGCCGGGCATCATCCGGGTGACCGTCGTCCGCTGACGTTGCATACGCGGCCGAGACACGACGGGGTTACGATCCCGGCGTGACGGAAAAGGTCGTTCCCGGGTTCGCACCGACCATCCACGGCTTCCACTTCGCGAACGCCTGGCCGTCCGGCCCGACCGTCAAGTTCGGTCCGCTCGATCCGCGGATCGTCGGCGTCGGCGACGCCAGGAACGGGCTGTGCGGCGGAATGGTGTACTCGGCCGCCGATCTCTTCGCCGCCGGCGTCCCGATCCCGCCTGACCGCGAGCCGCCGGCGAACGGCTCGCAACAGTTCAAGTCGATCGTGCGACGCCAGGTGGAGTCGTTGTACTGGCTGAGCGTGCCGGTCCGGTTCTGGCTGCGGATGGCGCTCGGGGGATCGCTCGGTGGCGACCGTGCCCGCTCGACGCTCCAGCGCGAGTGGCCCAAGGCGCGGGCGGAGCTCGATGCGGGGCGGCTGGTCCCGCTGGGGCTGATCCGGATCTCCGCGGTAAACCCGTTCCAGCTGACGAACAACCACCAGGTGATCGCCTACGGCTACGCTGAAGACGGGGCGGGGGTGACCCTCCGCATCTACGACCCGAACTGGCCCGACCGCGACGACGTATCGATCACGATCCACCTCGACGACGCGCTCCGCCCGACCGGCCTCAGCCAGACGACCGGCGAGGCGCTCCTCGCGTGGTTCGCCCTGCCGTACCGCCCCTCCGACCCGCGCGCCTGGCGCTGACCGAGACGCTCGGCCCAGCCCGGCATCGCGCACTTCCGGCCCCGGGAGTCAGACCGGCGGCAGCTCCTGGACGTCGGTCTGGGCCGGCGCGAACAGGTCACCGACGCGCTCGACCCGTTCGACGATCGTCCGGATCGACCATCCGTCCGGTCGGAGCGCCGGGTCCTCGAGCTCGTCCCAGGTGATCGGTGCCGACACCGGCGCCCCGGCCGACGGCCGCACCGCGTACGGCGCGACCAGGGTCTTGATCGATGCATTCTGGGTGTAGTCGAGACGGGCCTTGCCGCCGCGCGAGGCCTTCGCCCAGTCCCAGGAGACGAGCTCCGGGACCGTCGACCCGATCGCCCGGCTGACGGTCTCGACCCACTTGCTGGTCTCGGAGAACGAGTAGTGGGGCTCGATGGGAATCCAGACCTGGATGCCGCGCTTGCCGGTCGTCTTCGGATAGCCGCGCACCCCGAGATGGCCGAGGGCGGTCCGGTAGAGACGGGCGAGGACGAGCGTCTCCTCCCATGTGGTCTTCGTCCCGGGATCGATGTCGATCAGGGCGAACGTGGGGCGGGCCGGATCGTCGATCCGCGACGTCCAGGCGTGGATCTCGAACGCGGCCTGGTTGCCGAGCCAGCACAGCGCGGCGACGCGGTCGGCGATCAGGTGCTCGTTCGCGTCGCGCGCCTCGACCCCCACCTCGCGCCAGCGGCGGAGCCAGGCCGGGGCGGTCGAGGGGATGTCCTTCTGCCAGAAGCTCGGGCCGCTCGCCCCGTTCGGGAAGCGTTGGAGGTTGAGTGGCCGCTCCGCGAGATGGGGCAGCATCGTCGGCGCGATCCGGGCGAAATAGGCGATCAGCTCACGCTTGGTCACGGGCGCGGCCGACGGCTCCGAGGGGTGGGGTGGGAAGAGCGTCTTGTCGAGATTCGTCAGCTTCAGGTCGTCGCTCCTGGCGCCGCCGACGTGCCAGACGCCCTCGGCGCTCATCGTCGCGAGGGTCTCGAGCTCCTCGGGCTCGGCCGCCTGTGGAAGGTCGCTCGCGGCCGCCGACTTCGCCCGCGTCTTCGTCGTTCGCTTCGGGGCAGCCTGCGAAGGCGCCTTCGTGGTCTTGGGCGTCGATCCGTCATGTGGGCTCATTCCGCGATTCTCCGCCAGTTCGGGTTCCGTCGCCTCGGCGGCCGCAACGGCCGTGGCCGAGGAGACCGCCTCCTCCCGGATCACCTGGCGCGGATCGCGGCCCGGCTCGATGCCCTTGAACGCCGTCTGGCGAACGTGGCCATCCCGGGTCCAGCCGCCGAGCTCGGCGCGGATGACGAGCTCGGGCCGGATCCAGGTGATCCCGTTGAGGTCACCGCCCCAGCGGCCCCGCCAGTCGCGTGGCGGCGGCGGGTCGAATGGCGTGGTGTCGCTGACCAGCGGCGCCATCGCCGCGAGGAGCCGTTTCCTGGTCGTCGCCGTGAAGCCCGACCCGACCTTGCCCGCGAACCGCAGCTTGCCGTTCTCGTAGACCCCGACGGCGACGGCCCCGAGATCGCGCGCATTGCCCTCCCCCGGGGTCCAGCCGCCGACCACCAGCTCCTGTTCGGGCCGGATCTTCAGCTTCAGCCAGGCCGGTGTCCGCTTGCCCGGCTCGTAGCGCGACCGGCGGAGCTTGGCGACGATGCCCTCGAGGCCCTGGGTCTTCGCTGCCGCCATGAACGCCTCGCCCTCGCCGACGACGTGCGACGCGTAGCGGACCCGATTCGTCTCTCGGAGGACGCTCCGGAGGAGGCGCTTGCGGTCCTCGAGAGGCACGCCGAGCAGCGAGCGACCGTCGAGGTAGAGGAGATCGAACACCTCGTAGACCAGGGCGCCGGGCACGGCCCGTCCGGCCCCGGGCCCGCGGCGCTCACTGATCCGCTCCTGAAGCAACGAGAAGTCGGGTCGGCCCTCGTCGTCGAGCGCGACGACCTCGCCGTCGACGATCGCCTCGCGAGCATCGATCCAGGTCGGCGGCGAGAGGAGGCCCGGGAAGTAGGCCTCGGCGTCCTTCAGGCTCCGGGTCCAGAGCTTGGCCGTGCCGTCGCGAATGACGGCCTCGACCCGGTAACCGTCCCACTTGATCTCGTACAGCCAGTCCGGGTCGCTGAAGGGCCGGGTCGCGAGTGTCGCGAGCATCGGCTCGATCCGATCCGGCATCGGGCGCTCGACGGCCCCGGCCAGGTCGATCTCCGCCGTCGCGGCCGGCTGCTCGCTGATCCAGATCGCGTCGCGGTTGGCCTTGACCTCGTCGTTCGTGCGCCCCGTCCGGACGCTCTGGGGATGGTCCTCGGCGTCCCAGCCCGGGACGGCGGACGCGTCGCGCTTCTTGATCAGGAGCCACTGCTCGCTGTCGTCCTCGAACGCGGCGGTCGGGGCGCTGCCGGGCCGACGGCTCGTCCGGACGATCGTGAAGCGGCCCTTGGCCTTCTGGCCGTTGAGGACGAACTTCAGCTCGCCGTTCTCGATCGCGGCGGCCGGATCGGGCGTCTCGGACTCGGGCATCCAGGTTCCCCAGTCCCACACGATCACGTCGCCCGCGCCGTACTGGCCGTGCGGGATCACGCCCTCGAAGTCGAAGTACTCGATCGGGTGGTCCTCGACGTGGACCGCCATCCGGCGGACCGTCGAATCGAGGGTCGGCCCCTTGGGCACGGCCCAGCTGACCAGGACGCCGTCGATCTCGAGGCGGAAGTCGTAATGGAGACGGGTGGCGCGGTGGCGCTGGACGACGAAGCGGCCGGTGCCGCGGGCCGGTGCGTTACCGGCGGGCTCCGGAGTCTTGCCGAAATCGCGTTTGCGCTTGTACTGCTCGAGCGGCATTGCCGGTCAGTTTGGCGGATCGACGGCGCGGTCGCAGTCGATCGGGCCAGATTCGCATCCCCGGAACGGTCGGCCTGGCGAGAGCGGCCATCGGGCCGTCCCTGGGGGTTCGATCCGGGGGCAGTTAGCCCTTGACGGCAAACTCTCCGCACGAATTGAGCAAGCGACGGGGGCCGATCGGACCTGACGCCCCGTGGGGGAAAATCTGGCCATCTGGCGCGGCTGAGTGCAGGCGCGCGGGCGCGTGCTCTGGCGCGCGGGCGCCGCG
>JACDAH010000002.1 GCA_013695505.1 Chloroflexota bacterium
TCCGAGGACGGCGGGTCGCTCCCTCGCGATGGTCACGGTCCGGATCGCGGCCGGCGCGACGAGCGCGGCATCCAGGCAGCCGAGCGCCTCGTCGAGACGGCCCGCCCGGCCGAACGCCCGGGCCAGCCCCGCGAGATCGCCGCTTGGCTGCCGCCGCCGTGCCTCCGGATCCGCATAGTCGATCTCGATCCGGCTGAGCAGCCGGGCCAGCGATCGGACGTCCTCGCGGTTGTGGCGGACGACATCGATCAGCGGCCACGCTTCGCCACCGCGCAGGAAATCAAGGTAGAGCCCCGGGATCTGCCAGCCGTCGACGTCGCCGTGACGGAGCGTCCCGAGCAGGTCCGTCTCGACCGTCCGCAGCCGAGCATCGGCCATCCGGTGACGGAAGACCCTTCTGACGAACGGCAGCAGGTCGAGGTGGCCGGCGTGAACCGGTGCCGGCAGGCGCGCCATTCGGTACCGGGCGACCAGGAGCGGCCAGTCGAAGCCCTTTCCGTTATACGTGACGAGCCAGGCGTCGGCCGGAATGTGGGCCGTCAGCCGGGCGAGCAGGCCGCGCTCCGCCGGGTGGTCCGGCAAGAGCAGCTGGACCTGCCGGAACCGATCGCCCTCCCACCAACCGAGCCCAATCAGGAACGCGACGGTGCCCGATGCCGTAGCCAGCCCGGTCGTCTCCGTGTCCAGGCAGACCAGCGGCACCTCGGCCGGCGGCAACCCCGGCAGCGCCCGGAGCCGGTCGCGATCGATCGACAGCACGACCGTCGCCGGCTCCACCCGAACCACCGGCCCGGCCGGGTCGAGGATGAGCTCGCCATCGAGTGCCTCGGCCAGCCGTC
Source organism: Chloroflexota bacterium (assembly GCA_013695505.1). Taxonomy (GTDB): domain Bacteria; phylum Chloroflexota; class Limnocylindria; order Limnocylindrales; family CSP1-4; genus CF-46. Next base: position 840 of record JACDAH010000002.1, read on the forward strand.
GCCCGAGCTCGATCGAGCCGCGGGCCACGCCACCGTCGGCCCGGTCCCCCGGGGCACCAGGCGATCCGTCCGCAGCGGGTACGCCACCGGACCGGATCGCGGCACGGTAGTTCGCAAGCCGTCGCTCGAGGGTGGCGCCGCTCACGCCGGAACCGGCATCGGCATTGCGTCGGGCAGGGCTGTGGCACCGAGCTCGGCCAGCAGGCGCAGCGCCAGGGCCCGCGCGTCGACCTCCGGCTCGAGACGGGGACCCGTGCAAGCCGGGCAGCCGCCATCGCAGCCGCAGTCGCGGATCAGGCCGGCGGCGGCCGCGATCAACTCCTCGTGGCGCTCCCACAACCGGGTGCTCAGGCCGATCCCTCCAGGTGTTGCCTCGTACAGGTAGATGGTCGGCGCTTCGTGGTGGGGCGAACGGACCTGGGTGACGAGTCCGAGATCGTGGGGATCGCCCATCAGGAGGACGGCCGCGACAGTCTGGAGCGCCCGGCCGGCGCCCATCAGCGCGATGTCGAGATCGTTCCGCCGCCACGAGCCGGCGAGACGCTCGGCGGTGAGCCAGTAGGCAGTCGTCTGGAGCTCCAGCTCCGGCAGGTCGATCGGGCCCCAGCCGACGTTCTCGTCGGTCCCGAACTTCAGCTTCTTGAAGAGAGTCACGAGGCTCGCGACCATCACCTCGCCGTGAACCCGGCGGCCACCCGGCGCCGGCGCCTCGGCGAACACGTCGAGTGGCTTGAGGGTCACCGCCCGGTTGGCGTACGTGTAGTGGTCGACGTCGACCCGGTGGACGTAGGCCTTGCGCTCGTGCCACTCGAGCCGGTCCACGTAGTACTGGACCGAGTCGTGCATGTAGATCGCCCGCTCGTGGACGAGGACCTGGGCGGAGAACAGGTCGACCTCGCCGAGGACCCGCGGCCGGTCCGGAGTCGTATCGATGATCACGACGTTCTCGGGCGCCGCAGTCCGGAGCGACACCTCGGACGCCGGGAAGTTCTCCGAGCTCCAGTACCAGCGGTCGTCTTCGGCCTGGCGGATGTGGCCCGACTCGGCAATGAACGCGAGGAGCTCGTCGGCCACGCCGGGCCCGAAGACCTCGCCGGGCTCGAACGGAAGCTCGAACGTGGCACACCGCAGGTGGGCGATCAGGACGTGCAGGTTGTCCGGGTCGAGACGTGCCTCCTCGGCGTGGCCGCCAAGCAGGAACTCGGGGTGGCGCACGACGTAGCGATCGACCGGTCCGCCGCCCGCGACGAGGACGCCGACGCTGACGCCGCCGCGCCGCCCGGCCCGTCCGATCTGCTGCCATGTGGCCGCCACCGAGCCCGGATAGCCGGCCAGAATCGAGACGTCGAGGCGGCCGATGTCCACGCCCAGCTCGAGGGCGTTCGTGGAGACGACGCCGAGGATCTCGCCGTCGCGGAGGCCCTTTTCGATCGCCCGGCGCTCGGCCGGGAGGTAGCCGCCGCGATAGCCCCGGATCCGGGACCGCGGTCCCAGGTCCTGGCGGAGCGCTTCGCGGAGGGTGGACAGCATGATCTCGACCGAGGTTCGGCTACGCCCGAAGACGACCGTCTGGCGGCCCGCCCGGAGGAAGGGCATGGCCCAGCGGTGGGCGAGCGTCTGCGACGAACCGCGGGCGCCGGTCGCGGCGTGGAGGAGGGGCGGCTCGACGAGCAGGACGTGACGCTCGCCCGATGGGGCTCCGTTGCGATCGACGAGGATCGGCGTCCGCCCGGTGAGGGTCGCCGCAAGCTCGCCGGGATTGGCGATCGTCGCCGAGCAGCACACGATCACCGGCTTGCTGCCGTAGTG
>JACDAH010000023.1 GCA_013695505.1 Chloroflexota bacterium
ACCGAGGGCCTCGTGATGGCCAAGAACTCGTCCGCGGCGGACCAGCTCGAGTTGATCGCGCTCGCGGTCCGGGGCAACGTCAGCCTCGCACTCGCTGCCCGGGCAGTCCGGTCCGCGGTTGAAGCCGGCGAGTACGAGGCGATCGCCCGTGCGTTGGCTGACCAGGCGGGGCGGAACGATCCGCTCCAGCCGCGCGACCGTGCGCTCGCCGCGACCGTGGCCGCCGAGCTCAGCCGGCTCGGATCGAAGGCGGCGCCGCTTTGGCAGGTGGCTCGGGAGGCGTGGGAGCTGGAACGCTCGGCGTGGTGGCTCGCCTACGCCCTGTTCCGTGAGGCGGAGGCCCTCCTCTCCGCCGCGGGCAAGCGCGACGCCGCGCGCGACGTCCTGGTCCGTGCGCGGTCGATCGCCCGGCTTTTGGAAGCGGCGCCGCTCCTCGCGGAGATCGACGCGCTCGCCGGGAGAGGCCGGGTAGATCTCGGGTCACCGAGTCCCCAGCTTCTCGATCCGGTCCCCGACCGCAAGCTGCCGATCTCGGATCGGGAGATGGAAGTCCTCGTGCTCATTGCAAAAGGTCTGACCAACAAGGAGATCGCGTCGGAGCTGTTCATCAGCGAGCGGACCGCCGCCCATCACGTGGGCCACATCTTCGACAAGCTCGGGGTGTCGAACCGGGTCGAGGCCGCCAGCGTGGCGCACCAGGCGGGGGTCCTCGTCGAAGACACCTGAGCAGGACCAACTCACGCGCCTGACGAGGTATTCCCGGCAGCGGAAGTCGTGAGTGCCAGCTGGTGGCGGGCGAGGTCGACGAGGGGACCGGAGGGCAGCGCCGCGCCCTCCGCGCTCGCCAGGGCATAGCGCTCGAGGCCAAGGCGGTCCAGGAGCCCGGAGATTTCTTTCTGGTACGCCTGCTCCTCGGCCGGGGACCGAACAAAGGCCGACTCGGCGCGGATCCGCTCGGCCCCGGCGAGCAATCGAGCGGCGTCATCGGGGTGCGTGTCTGCGGCGGCGATCTGGGCGGCCAGCTCCAGGCAGGTGGCGATCCCTTCCGCGTCGTCAAGACGCACGCAGATTTCAAGGCCCTCCGCGAGCAGCGGCCGCGCCTCGTCCGGCCGATCGCGGCGCATCGCAATGTCGGCAAGGTTGGTGAGCCCGGTGGCGGCGATCTCCTCATCGCCAAGTTCGCGGGCAATTGCCAGTGCCTCGGAGTTGAATGCCGCAGCTCCCAAGAGGTCGCCAAGGCGAAGGGCGAGAACGCCCAGGTTCCCGACGATCGAGGCCGTCCCCGGACGGTCGTCAAGCCCACGCATCACCGTCAGCGCGCGCTCGAGATGCTCCCTGGCGGCGCCGAAATCGTCCTGTCGCTCGGCCACGATGCTCAGGTTGTTCTCAACGACGGCGACCTTCCGGTGGTCGCCGAGGGCCGCCCACTGATCGCGAGCTGCCGCGAATTCGCCGGCGGCCCGCTCGAGCTCGCCCGCCCTCATATGGATGCTCGCGAGGGTCGTGCGAGCGTTGGCCACATCGACCTCGTCGTAGTCGATCGAGCGGCCGAGGAGATCCCCGAGCAGATCCTCAAGAACTGCGCGGACCTCGCCGCCCATACCTCGGAAACCCCAGAAGTTCTTGGCGCTCGCGAGCTGGAGGGCGAGGTGTTCGGCGCCGTTCGCGCCCGCCCAATGCATCGCATCGCGAACATTGGCTCGCTCTGGCTCCGCCGCTTCGAGCGCCGCGGTCTGGCCGCTGCCGCGGACAAAGGCCTGATCGACCGCTCGTATGAGCTGGTGGAGCCAGGCGATCTGGGCCAGCCGCACTTCCCGTTCGCCGCCTATGGCGCGAAGCTCATCCAACGCGAACTCGCGAATTGTCTCGAGCATTCCGAAGCGCCCGCCGGGATGCCGGACGATCAGGCTGTGCCGGGCGAGCTCCTCGAGCTGGTCCTCGACGCCTTCGTTCGCATCCAGGGCGGCGGCCGCGCCAGCCGTGAAGCCACCGACGAAGACGCCCACGCGAACGAAGACGCGTCGGGTCGCGGGCGACAACAGGTCCACGCTCCAGGCGATTGCGCTGCGGAGCGTCCGCTGACGGATCGGGACGTCGCTGTCGGCAGCGGGCAGGTCGATCCGGAACTCGAGGCGGTCGAGGAGCTCCGGGATCGACAGCATCCGGCTGCGGGCGGCGACGACCTCGAGGGCGAGCGGCAGTCCATCGAGTCTCCTGCAGATCTCTGCGACGGCGGCGGCGTTGGCACGCGTCAGGGGCGTCCGATGGTGGCGATTCACTTCCGCCATGAACAAGCGCACGGCGTCGCTGGCGGCGACGTCGTCGACGTCAACAGATCCGCTTTCAGCGTTTCTTGTGGTGGGCGGCAGGGCGAGCGGTCCAAGCAAGAATTCCTGTTCGCCGCGGATCGACAGCGGGACTCGGCTCGTCGCCACGATGGTCAGCCCCGCGGCTGAGGTGAGACACGACGCGATCACCGGTGCGCCCTGGACAACCTGCTCGACGTTGTCGACGACGAGCAGCAGCCGGGCATTCCCCAGCGCAGTGGCCACCTGCCGCTCGAACGGTTCCTCGTCGGATGGCACGCCGAGCCAGTCGAGGATCACGGTCGGCAGCGCGGCCGCGTCGCGTACAGGCGAGAGGTCGAGGAACCCAACGCGGTCGAACGATCGAGCGACTGCCTGCGCCGCCGCGATCGCGAGCCTCGTCTTGCCGACGCCGCCCGGGCCCAGAATCGTGACGAGACGAGACCTCTGGATCAAGTCCTCGACCTCGGCGATCTCCGGCGCACGGCCGATGAACGCGCCGATCGGGGCAGGCAATCCGGGCCAGCTGTGGGTCTCCTGCGGGCCGCGTGATGGTCGATCCTCGGCACGCTGATGGTTCGGCCCAGCCGCCGCCGGGGCTGCCTCAGTGGCGGGCATGGTCAGGGCCTGACGCGCCTCCAGGATGAGCGAGCCGGCCGAGTCGGGCCGATCGGTCGGACGCTTGGCGAGGCCCCGCGCGATGACTGGGTCGAGCCCTGTCAACTCGCGGCGACGCGTCGACGGTCGCGGCGGAGGTGCCTGGACATGCGACCACAGCGCTGCCATCGCGGACGTCGATGGAAAGGGCGGATGACCCGTTACGCACGCGAACAGGACGCCGGCGAGGGAGTAGATATCGGCCGCCGCGCTGACGGGCATGCCCTCGATCTGTTCGGGCGCGACGAAGTCGACCGACCCCAGGACCTGGCCGGCGACCGTCGGTCCACCGGAGCCGAGCCGCGTCCCGAGCCCGAAATCGGCCAGGTAGGCATGGTCGCCCCGTGGCGTGGAGGCGATCAGGATGTTCTCGGGCTTCACATCGCGGTGGATGAGGCCCTTGGCGTGGGCTGCATCGAGCGCGTCGGCGACCCCGGCAAGAAGTTCGACCGCTCGCTCCAGGGCCATCGGGCCGTCGCGGTCGATCAGGGTCGCAAGGTCCACGCCGTCCACGAAGCGCATCGCGATGAACGGCTGCCCGCGATACTCTCCAGCCTCGAAGATTGGGACAATGTGAGGATGGTCGAGTGAGGCGGCCAAGCGGGATTCGACGAGAAATCGTTCGCGCGCCGAGCCCTCGTCAGCGGTGCCGATCGGCAGGACCTTCACCGCGACGGTTCGGCCCAATCCAATGTCGGTCGCCTCGTAGACCTCGCCCATCCCGCCACGGCCGAGCAGGGAGACGATGCGGTAGCCGGCGATCGTGGTTCCAGGCCGGAGCGTCATCAGGCCCTCAGGCTAGCGGGTCGGGGAGCCGACCGCGACTGTTGCCGGAGTGCGGCTCGGACTGAGCGACCACATCGCGCCGGCCCACCCGATCGCCGCCCACGCGAGATAGCCAGACGCCCCGGACGGTGGGTCCGGGGCGTCTGGCGGGAGGAGAAGGGAAGGGCGGAGCGGCTAGCCTGCGTGGCTGGTGGTCGCGGGTCGTGGCGAACGGTGGCCAAGGCTCACGGCGCGGCGGGCGAACGAGGTGAGCCGATCGGCGATGGTTCGACGGTCGGTCCGGCCCGAGCGGGCCGAACGGACGAGCCGCTCGCGATCCGCCTCGGCTCGCAGCTCCTGCTGATGGATGGCGACGAGGGAATGGTGCAACATCTGGATCGCTCCTTCTGGGCTAAGTTGGATCACGTGGACGGGAGGGTCGAAGCGGATGGCGCCGGGCCGTCCGCGAGGAGCGTCTCCAGGCGCTCCGGCTGGTCCAGCAAGGCGGTCGCGTAGGCGATCAGGTCGACGATCGTCAGCGCGGTCGGCTGGTGGTCGGTCCGCGAGTAGGTCCCACGGAGCTCGACCAGCCGGTCGAAGAAGATCTGCCGCTCGTTCCTGGTCATCGCTGGTTCCTTGCCTTTCGTCCGTCCGAGCGGTCATCCGTTCGGTGTCCACAACCTACGGCCGAGACCAGCTGGCTCCATCGGGCGGACGGCCCATTCGGCCACCGTGATGGCTGCCCATTTGTCGAGTCCAGGTGAAGAGGACGAGTTCCTGCCACACGTGCTGCCGCTGCCTTGATTCATTCCGGGAGGCGGACAGCCCGAACGGCCAGGCGCTGTACGCCTGGCCGTCCGGGGTGGGTGGTGACTAGCGAATGCGGATATGGGCGAGCATGGGGGCCGCCTGGCCGACGAACGCGAGCGCCGAGAACGCCGTCAGGACGATGATCCGAGTCCATCGAGAAGTCATGGTGCAAGTCCCTCCTTTCTGAAGAGTCGAAACCACGACGGCTTCGCTCCCGGAAGGCTGCGGACACGCGAGCTCGTCGTCATCGCCAGGTTGGCCCATTTGCGATGGCCCGGGAGCCCCGGACACGCGCCGAGCGCTGTCGTGGGCATGACCTCCGGTCCGACCCTTCCGTTGCCCCGGCGGAGGCCGTTCACTGGTGCACTGCAACTTGATGTGCGCTTCTGCCGTTGCTGATGGGTCGGCCTCCCGATGGCTGGCGAGGCGTGTCTCCGATGGTTGGCCGGCCGGTGCGACGCAGCGGCGATCCCGAAGCTGCGCACCGGGCCGATACACGAGGTGCTTCATGGGATGGAAGACCACGCGGTGACCCTCGCCGTCAAAAGCCCCGACTTACACCACGGCCTGGACACTCTTCGAATGACTCGAGGAAGCGCAGCGTGTGTGGCAGGAACCTGTCCTCTCCGCCTGAACTGATGAATGGGCAGCTTTCACGGTGGCGAAGTGGGCCGTCCGCCCGATCGCGCCAGCTGGTCACGGCCCTCATAGGAACGACTACGACGTCGTTCTCGTCGCGACGCGCGGCAGCCTGGGGCTCGTCCGGCGGGCGCGCGGTGCGGCGGTCCGTTGCCGGCTCCGCGACGGCCGACCCGCAAGGCGGCGGCTCCGGCTGTGAGTGCGCAGCGACGAACCCGCACCGGTCGGGAACGCTGTTTTCTCACGGAAGTAATTCAGCTCATCCTCGAAGGTGAGTCGATCGATGTCCCAATACTCTGCCGTGGTATCCATGCTCGAAAGATCGGGCGTAGCCACGGCTATGCCATCGGTTGAGTTCCCCATCCTGTGCCCAAACACCTGCCCATATGGACGCCCCAGACCGGACGTGGAGGAGCCCCGGGGAGGAGTCCCAGGCTCCTCGCGGGAGGAGGAAGGCAGCAGGAGCGGCGCTCCCTGGTCAGGCGCGATGAAGCTGGGAGCTGTCCGTCAACGAGGTGGCCTCGTCGGTCGCTGTTCCGGTAGCCCGCGCGATGATCGACCGCTTCAGGAACATCGCGATTTCCGGCCCGGGGCACCTGTCGGGCGCGCCTCGTCCTGCCAGTCGACAGGGCGCGGGGCGGCGGAGCCGTGCAAGTCGCGTTCTCGACACAACACGAGGACGGTCCGGGCACGACAAACGGCAGAGCCCGCCAATCGGCGGGCTCTGACTTCGGCGGCAAGCGGTGCCGGCCACGGGTCGCGTCGCGAGCGCTCAGGAGTACGAACAGCCGTATCCGTACGCTGTCCGCCAGTCGTTGCTCCAGTACGGCTGGACCGGGAACCAGTAGCCGTTCGCGAGCTGGCGATTCTGGACATTCGTCCAGCTGCACTTGTCGCCGTTCTCGGAGTTGTCACTGTCCAGCCAGGCGTTCAGGCTCGGATCGTTCACGGTCTCGGCGTATTCGTGCGCGGCCAGGATCGTGACCCCGTCGAGCGTCCCGTTGGCGCCGTTGACCCAGCCCTTGCCGCAGCCCCGACCGAGAGAGTCCTCGTACGGGATGTACGGAAGGGAGGTGTAGGTGACCCAGTTCGATGCCGTGGCATACGTGTAGTTGTGCCATGCGCAGAAGCTGTTGTCGGTCGAGTACTTGTCGACGTAGCCCCACGGCATGGCGATGACGAATTGCGTGTTGTAGTTGTAATCGTTGACGGTCTTCGCCGCCCGCCGTGCAGCGGCCTCGACATCGGCCTTCGTCGGGATCGCCGGAATGGCGGTCCTGTCCTGGAGCCAACCCTTGTACTGGCCTGTCGGATTCGTGAAGGAGCCGTAGTTGCTGGAGAATTGCTTCAGGACGTTCGCGTACGTGCTGCCGCCGATGCCACTGTAGAAGTAGTGCAGGCGATTGGCGACGCCGTAGGGATCTCCGCCACTGAACCAGTTGGCGCCCCAGAACACGAGATAGATCCGCGGCGCTGTCTGCACGGCACCACCGCGATAGGTCAGCTGTTTCGTGGAGTACCCGTTCTTCGACTCGCCGTTCTGGACCTCTTCCTCTTCCTCGTCGTTGCCGGGCTTCGGAGCAACATAGCCTTTGCGGGTGCCGCCGTCGGTGCGGCGCTTGGCCTTGGCCGACTCCGGCGGCTTGCCCTTCAGCGTCTGCGATACGGCATGCGAGCCTGACGCTTTCGGCGTGGACCGACCCGATCCTTCGGCTCCGGTCCCCAGGATAACGTCGCGGCCAGGATGCTCCGAGCGTGCGTCACTCGTCGCGGCCACGGCGGTACGCTTCGTCAATCGGCTGCGATCGGTCTGGTCCGCGCCCAGGGAAACGATCGACGTCATCGTCACGGCGGCCAGGACGAGTGTGGCTACCGATCGGCGCCGGAGATTGGTGTTGGCGTTCATTGCAGTCTCCCATTCCTTGCAGGCCAAGCGGCCCTGGGAGAACGTTGGTGCGCACCGGCCGCGCGAACATCGGATGACCGGCCCATATCGGGGCGGCTGCCTTGCCCATCCGATCGCTGAGGTCTAGTTCGCCGCGGGCCACCGCACGGGCGGCTGGGAACGACGCTTCCTCCGAAATCAGACTGGCGAGGTCGCGGCCCTCGACGTAGCGGATCGCGATGAACAGCCGACCGTCCGCCTCGCCGGCCTCATAGATCGGGACGATGTGGAGATGATCCAGCGACGCAGCGAGGCGGCTCTCGGCCAGGAACCGCGTCCGGAAGCCGGGTTGGCGGCGAGCTCGACCGGCAGGAGTTTCAGGGCGACCCGTCGCTCAAGGGTCGCGTGGGTCGCGAGATGGACCTCGTCCACCCCGCGCCGGCCCAGCAGGCGCTTGATCCCGAACATCCCGATCGACGTGCCCGCCTCGAGCGTCAGGGTTCGAGCCGTTCGACCAAGCGGAACCGCTCGCAGACGACGAGGGTCGAGTTCGTCAGCGCGAATTCAGGATCGCGCAGGCGGTCGCGGTAGTAGTCCAGCCACCGGTTCCAGTAGTGCTCATGCGCGACTCGCCACCCGGCTGCATCCGCATACCTTTCCCCCTCGGCACGAGCGAACTCGTCCCGAACGGTCACGATCGTCGCGATCTCTGACGAAGTCGTCTCGATGACTGCGACGGGCCGACGTTCCGAGTCGTAGACCAGGGATCGGTCGCCCAGCTTAGGCAAAGGAACGCCGTCGATTACGTATTCGACGAGGAGGGATGTCGTTGCAGTTTTCGCGCCGACGAGAACGGCCGCCGTCAGCGCGTCGCGGAGGGGTCCGGGATCGGCGAACCCGAAGGCGGGCAATCCAAGTAGTTCGCGCGGCTCGGACTCCGGATCCACGCTCAGAGCGTACCCCGCGCGGCGCGACAGCATCGCCTGCTGCGATTGTCCCTTTTCGACTGGGCCGACGAGCGGCATGGGTACGTCGCGAGCCGGCAAGTGGGCCGACATACCGATGACCCGGCTCAGTCTCGTCGCGGATCGTCGGGTTGTCGCCGAGCGACGGAGCGCATCGAGCCCACTCGGGCCCGACGGTCCGTCAACGCGGCGAGCAAGGAGTGCACCGTGCAGCAAACCACATCGATTCTCGCGTGCGGACCCGACGCCAGAATCAAGCATCCCGGCGCCGAAGCCGGCTGGGGTCGGCCGGTCATCGAAGCGGGCTTGGAGCATCCCGGTGCCGAGGCCGGCTGGAATCGACCGGCGATCGATGTCGGGCCTATCGGCGGCGTCCGCCTTCCGGTGGTCACGGTAGAAGCCGGCTGGAGTCGGCCGGTCATCGCAGCCGGCTGGAGTCGGCCGGTCATCGAAGCCGGCTACAAGTCACCGATGGTCGAGATCCGGCCGCTCGGCGGCGTCCGCCTTCCGATGGTCACAGTCGAGGCCGGTTGGCGCCAGCCGGCGATCGAGGCGGGCATCAAGTCGCCCGTTGTCAAGGTCGGCTGAGGGCGCCGGACGTTGACACCATGGCGCTCCGAGGTCCCGGGCACTCGCCCGGGACCTCGCTGCGCCGTGAAGGGGACCCGTCGCTCAGGAGGACACGAAATGCAGCCGCTCGCGAACGTCACACGACTCGCCGAGAATCGACCGCTCGCCTGGTTGATCGGCGCAGGTGCGCTGTCGTCATTCGGGGACTGGCTCTACCTGGCCGCGCTCCCGATCTTCGTATACCAGGAGACCGGCGACGCGGCGCTGCTTGGTCTTGCCGCCGCAGCCCGGTTGCTTCCATTCTTCCTGCTCTCGATGCCCGCCGGCGCGGTTGCCGATCGCTTCGACCGGCGACACGTCGTGATCGTCGCCGAGTCCCTCCGGGGCGGTCTCATGGTGCTCATGGCGATCGCCTCATTGCTCGATGGCGGCGTCCTTCTTCTGATCGTCCTGGCGACGCTTGCTGCCTCGGCGGGCACATTCGCGATGCCGGCCCAGAGCGCACTCGTGCCGCAGCTCGCGCGCGACCCCCAGGAGCTCGGCATCGCCAATGCCACGGCGAGCACGCTCAACAACACGGCGGGCATCCTCGGTCCCATCGTCGCAGGCGGCCTCGTCCTCACGACCGGACTCGCGGTCGCGTGCGCGATCAACGGCCTGACGTTCGCGATCGTGGTCGTCATGCTCCTGACGTCGCGGCCGGCCACAGCGGCCCGGAACGACGTGGGCGCCGGAATTGCGACAGACGTGGCCTCGGCTCCGGCGGGGCGCCTGGAACCGCGAGATCGCCCGGGAGGTTCGGTCCTCGGGATCATCCGGGGCGCCGCCGCAGCGCTGACGCTCGATGCTGCCGTGAGCTTCGCGTCGGGCGCCCTCGGTGTCGTTCCGGTCCTGATCGCCGTCGACTCCCTTCACGCCGGCGAGGCGTTCGCTGGGATCCTGAACGCAGCCGGCGGTGTCGGAGCCGTGGCCGGCGGTCTCGCGGCCGGTGCCATCGTCAACCGCGCCCCGCGCGCAGGGCACGTCCTGGGCATCGCCGCTGCGCCCACCTCGATCGCGGTCCTCGGGGC
>JACDAH010000025.1 GCA_013695505.1 Chloroflexota bacterium
TCAACGCCCATGTCACGCGCCGGCGCGGCGGCATCGGCGGTTCGAATCCGTCCGGGGGCGCCACGCCAACGCTATTCCGTCCGATGCGAGTGACTCGCCGCGCCGCTCGACTCGCCGAGTGACTGGCCGCGCCGCTCGACTCGCGGAAGCACATGGCATCCCTCTCGTGCGGCTTACGAGGTTGTCCGTGTCGACCAGGTAGGCGACGTCGACTTCCTCGTCGGTTGAATCGCCTTCGGGTCTCGGCGCGCGGTCAGGGGACGAACAGAGACCCCGGCAGCGATGAGCCGTTGAACCGGTCGAGATCGACGGCGCCGCTGATGCCTGGCACCACACCCATGCTCGAGTGCTGCCAGAACGTCCAGCCGCTCCCGCCCCAGTTGGCCGCCGGCACCGTCGGCCCGTTCGCGGTCGTCCAGTTCGCGACCCACAGTACGGTGTACCCGTTCCTGGCAAACCAGTCGGTGTCCGCCATCGATGTGGACCAGAAGTTCGGGTTCGTATAGATGATCGGTCGGACCCCGGTTGCGGTCGAGACCTGCGAAAGCCAGGTCTGTGCCCACGCGGTCAGCGCCGCCGGGTCCAGGCCGTTCGAGACTTCGAAGTCGAGCTCGGGGATCATGTCGCCCGACGCGATCGTCGCGTTGCGCAGGAACCACGTCGCCTCGTTGCTGGCGTCGTTCGGGGCCGTGTCCGGGTTGGCGAAGTGGTACGACCCGACGGCGAGGCCGGCGGCGCGCGCGCCGGTCCGATTGCGCGCGTATTCCGTGTCAGCAGTCAATGTTCCCGCGCTCGCCCGAAGGAAGGCGAAGCGCTTCCCGGCGGCCGCCACCTGTGACCAATTGATCGTCCCTTGGTGGTAGCTCACGTCGATCCCGTCGACGGTGGTCGGACTCGCGGTTGGAGAAGGAGTCGGGGTCGCGGTCGGAGTCACCGTCGGGCTCGGGGTCGCGGTGGGAGTCGGGGTCGCGGTGGGAGTCGACGACGGCGTCGGGGTAGCGGTCGGACTTGCCGTCGGCCGGGGTCTCGGCTTCGCGTCGGCTCCTGCCGGCAAGGCGAGAATAGCCACCGCGCAGGCGACAACGACGAGGCTGGCGAACAGTCGCTGCATCGGGACATGCTCGGCTCGATCGCGAGGCGAGTCAAATCCGGATGTCGTGATGGCCAACGCAGAGCGTCGATTTGACCCGCGATCAGCCCGTCAGACGCCAGCAAGTGGACCGATCGTCGTCACTTCACCACGCGATACCGCTGGTGGGTGGCCGATGGCGTCTCGATCGTCTCGATCCGTTCGAGCCCGATCCGTTCCCCGAGCTGCGCGAACAGCGGCGTCCCCGATCCGAGAACCACCGGCGCCACGTGCAGGAAGACCTGGTCGACGACGCCAGCCTTCAGCGCCTGCTGGATGATGCTGGCGCCGCCCATGATGTGGACCTTTCTGGCGCCGGCCGCGGCCACGGCCCGGGCCACGGCGTCCCGTATCCCGTCGGCCACGAAGGTGAAGGTCGTATCGCCCTTGACGACCTGGTCGTGGGCCCGATGCGTGACGACGAACACCGGCATCTTGTAGAACCCGTCGTCGCCCCACCCTGCGGTGAGCTCGTAGACCTTCCGGCTCGTGATCACGGCGCCTGCGGACGCGAACGCCTCATCGAGCAGTCGCTTGCCCGCTGGCTCGTCGATCCATGCGTGGAGGACCGCCCCGCCTTCGCCGAGGCCCGGCTCCTGCTCCAAATTCGGCCCTGTGATGAATCCGTCGACCGAGACGGAGATATCCGCCTCCACGATCGCCATGCCCTGCCTCCCTTGATGTGACGAACCGCCAACCCCCGCCGGGCGTGTATCGTGCCGCGCGTGGCGGCCCCCAGCGCGCGAATCATGGCAGCCATCGCCCCGCTCAGGCTGGGGAGGAGCTTCCGTTGGCTCCTGGCCGCATCGATCGTCACCAACGCCGGCCATGGCATCGCGGTGGCTCGCGAGCGGGGTGGCCGCGGCCGACCAGGGCCCGGCAACGGTACCCTTGCCGACCATGCCTGCTGAATTCATCTACACCTCGTACAAGCTCGCCCGCCACTATCCGCCCGATCGGACCGTGCTCGAGGACATCTCGATCTCGTTCTATCCGGGCGCGAAGATCGGCGTCATCGGCCCGAACGGGGCGGGCAAGTCGAGCCTCCTTCGGATCATGGCCGGGCTCGACGACGGGTTCACCGGCGAGGCCCGCCTGACCCCCGGCTTCAGCGTCGGTTTCCTCAGCCAGGAGCCGGAGCTCGATCCGGCCAAGGACGTCAAGGGCAACGTCCTCGACGGCGTCCGCCCGATCCAGGATCTGATCGACCAATACAACGCCGTCATGGCCAGGTGGTCCGACCCGGACGCCGACTACGAGGCGGTCGGGGCCGAGCAGTCCAAGCTCGAGGACCGGATCAACGCGGCCGACGCCTGGAACCTCGAGCGCAACGTCGACATCGCGATGGATGCCCTGCGCTGCCCTTCTGACGAGGCCGACGTGACGACGCTGTCGGGCGGGGAGAAGCGGCGGGTGGCGCTGTGCCGGCTCCTGCTCCAGCACCCGGACCTGCTTCTCCTCGACGAGCCGACCAACCACCTCGACGCCGAATCGGTCGAGTGGCTGGAGCGCTTTCTCCAGGAGTACGCAGGCACCGTCGTCGCGATCACCCACGATCGCTACTTCCTCGACAACGCCGCCCAGTGGATCCTGGAGCTCGACCGTGGGCGGGGGATCCCATTCGCCGGCAACTACTCGAGCTGGCTCGAGCAGAAGCTCGACCGGATGGCCAAGGAATCGAAGGTCGTCGATGCCCGCCAGCGGACGCTTGCCCGCGAGCTCGAGTGGGTGCGGATGGGCGCGAAGGCCCGCCAGGCCAAGGGCAAGGCGCGCCTGAGCGCGTACGAGAAGCTTCTGGCCGAGGCGAACGACGCCAGGGACACGACCCGCGAGCTGGAGATCGCGATCCCGCCCGGTCCGCGTCTCGGCGACACGGTCATCGAGGTCAAGAACCTCCGCAAGGCATACGGCGACCGCCTGCTGGTCGAGGACCTGACGTTCTCGCTTCCGCGGGCGGGGATCGTCGGGATCATCGGGCCGAACGGCGCGGGCAAGACGACGCTCTTCCGGATGCTCGTCGACCAGGAGAAGCCCGACAAGGGCTCGATCGAGATCGGCGATACCGTCCAGTTGAGCTACGTCGACCAGAGTCGCGACGACCTCGCGGGGGACAAGACGGTCTTCGAGGAGATCACGCAGGGCGTCGAGGTCGTGACGGTCGGCAAGCGCGAGATCCCGGCCCGGGCGTACGTCTCGAGCTTCAACTTCCGCGGCACCGACCAGCAGAAGCTCGTCGGGCAGCTGTCCGGCGGTGAGCGCAACCGGGTCCACCTCGCGAAGCTCCTCCAGACCGGCGGCAACGTCCTGCTCCTCGACGAGCCCACGAACGATCTCGACGTCGACACGCTGCGCGCGCTCGAGGCCGGCCTCGAGACCTTCCCGGGCTGCGTCGTCGTCATCAGCCACGATCGCTGGTTCCTCGACCGGATCGCGACCCACGTCCTCGCGTTCGAGGGCGACAGTCAGGTCCGCTGGTTCGAAGGCAACGTGAGCGACTACGAGGCGTTCCGCCACAAGGAGCTCGGCACCGCGGCCGACCAGCCCCACCGCATCCGGTACAAGCGCCTCGCGAGCTGACCCGCGGTCACGAGGAAGCGGCGTCGGCCGGCCGATGCCTGCGGGTGCAGCGAGATATCCCTGTCCGCCGCCCCGATCGGCGATCCCGCCGATACTGTGTCGGCCGTGACGATCAAGAACGATGACCCCGAGACAGCCGCGGGCGACGCCGTCGTCGAAGACGACAAAATGTTCGCCGTGAGCGCCGAGCCGCAGGACGGCGCCGGCTTCCGCGTCCTTGGCCTGGATGAGCGTCTTGTCGCCGCCCTCGCGACCCTCGGCTACGAGGAGCCGACCGATGTCCAGCGCGAGGCGATCCCACCGCTCATCGCCGGTCGCGACATCCTCGCCGAAGCTCCGACGGGGACCGGCAAGACCGCGGCATTCGCCCTTCCGATGGTCCAGCGACTCGGCGCGGTCCCGCCGCGCGACCGCGGCGGCCGGCCCCGGGCGATCGTTCTGACGCCGACCCGCGAGCTCGCCATCCAGGTCGCCGAGGCGATCCACCGCTACGGCCAGCCGTTTCTCATCCGGGTCCTGCCGGTCTACGGCGGCCAGGCCATCGGGCAGCAGCTGCGCGCGCTGTCGCGCGGCGTCGATGTCCTCGTCGCGACACCGGGCCGCGCGGTCGACCACCTGACC
>JACDAH010000045.1 GCA_013695505.1 Chloroflexota bacterium
AGCCATGCCCCCACGTTCCGTGGACCGTCAGACGGTAGACCGCGTAACCCTTCTCCGCGACGCCGATCGGGTAGAAGCGCCGCCCCCCGAAGGTGGTCGCGACCGCGCCCGACTCGTTGATCGCGGCGGCGGCGCGAAGCAGCTCCGGGCGCTCGGCCACGATCCAGCCGATCCCGTTCAGGCCACCCGCCTCCTCGTCGGCGGTGCTCGCGAACAGGACGTCGCGGGCCAGGCCCGGAACGGGGTCGCTCGCTGGGTTCCGGCCGGCAGCCAGGGCCTCGGCCGCGAGCATCCGGACGACCGTCAGCTCCATCGCGAGGAGGTTCTTCATGTCGACGGCGCCGCGGCCCCACACATAGCCGTCGGCGACATCGCCGTCGAATGGGCCGTGCGTCCAGAGCTCCGCGGGCGCGGGCACGACGTCGAGGTGGCTCAGGAGCAGCAGCGGCTCGCCGCCGGTGCCATCGCCGCGGAGCCGGGCAGTGACCGAGCCGCGGCCGGGAACGAGCTCGAGCACCTCCGGCTCGAGGCCAGCCGCGCTCAGCGCGGCGGCAATCCAGCGGGCGGCCCGCGTCTCGCCATCGAGGGCGTCGCTCGGGACCGGGTTCACCGACGGGATCCGGATCAGGGAGCGGAGGGTCTCGACCAGCTCGTCGCCGGCCCGATCGAGGACGCCGTCGGCGAGGGCGGCGGACGGGAGGCGGATCGGGTCCACCTCAGCCCGGATTGCCGACGAGGGCGTCGAACCCAAGAAGCGCGGCGATCATCCCGACGACGAATCCGCCGAGGATGATGACGACGACCATGACCAGGAGGATCCGGAGGTAGCGGCGATCTTCGCGTTCGGCGCTCGCCTGGTTGGGGTCGCGACCGCCCGGGATGTACGGCGTCGAGAGGCCGCGCAGGCGGGCCGCGGCGTTGCGCTCGGTGTCGTACGCCTCGGGGTCGGGCGGTACGGTCCTTGAGCCATCGTCGCCCGACCGATCGGGGCTCGTCATCCGAGCTGCTCCCGGAGCGGCGCAAGGCATTCCGCGGCAACCGCCTCGAGGCCACGCGGGCCGAGTGCGGCCGGCATGCCCAGGACGATGTGCGTCGCGCCGGCCCGGACCAGGCCGAAGCTCGCCGCGACGGCCTCCTGCCGACTGGCCGCCGTCGATCCGGTCCCGACCTGGCCAACGATGTCGAACCTGGCGGGATCGCGGCCGGCCGCCTCGAGTGCGGCGACGAGCTCGTCGCGCTTGGCGGCGAAGTACTCGACATTGCCGGCGTGCGTCCCCGGCAGGAGCCAACCGGCCGCCGCTCGGGCCGCCAGCCGGATGCCGCGTGGTCCCTGCCCGCCCAGATAGATCGGCGGACCACCGGGCGTTCGAGGAGCCGGGACGTTGACCGCGCCGCGGAGTGGGTAGAAGGGGTCGTCGCGGGTCACCCCTGGCGGCGCGGCCGCAGCGGCAGAGAAGAGCGCGTCAAACGTGTCAACGGCGGAGACGAGCCGGTCGATCCGTGGCCCGATCGGCGGCAGCTCGATCCCGAACGGCTCGTGCTCGCCTTCGAACCAGCCCGCTCCGAGGCCGAGCACGAACTGCCCGTCGGTCGCGTGGTCGAGGACGGTCGCGGCCTTCGCGAGCAGGACGGGGTGGCGAAACGTGTTCGACAGCACGGCGTGGCCGACCGTCAGGCCCGGGACGTGATGGACGAGGGTCGCGAGGAGGGTCAGCGCCTCCAGCGACGAGCCGGGCACGTCGGGGTCCATGTCGGTCAGGTGGTCGTTGAGCCAGCCGCTGTCGAAGCCGCCGCCCGGCTCGCGGGTGAGCTCGCCGGCGCGCGACCACGTCGCATCGACCGTCGCCCAGTCGACGTCCTGGGGCGACGTCTTGAACCCGATCCGGATCGTCATCCGGCGGTGATCACCGTGTCGGCGGAGATCACCGTCGCCTCGGGGACGGTCGTCCGCTCGAGCGCTGCGGTCATCCGCCGGCCCGTCGTGACCGCACCCTGCGATGCCGACGAGACGAGCGCAGCGTACTTGGCCATGACCCCGCCACGGTAGTGCGGCGCCGGGGCCGTCCAGCCCGCACGCCGTCGGTCGAGGACCGCCCCGTCCACCGCCAGGTCGAGCCGGCCGGCATCGACGTCGATGACGATCTCGTCGCCCTCCTCGACCAGCCCGATCGGACCGCCGAGGGCTGCTTCCGGCGCAATGTGCCCGATCATCAGGCCATGGGTCCCGCCGGAGAAGCGGCCGTCGGTGATCAGCGCGACAGAGTCGCCGAGGCCCTCACCGGTGAGTGCCGCCGTGACGCTGAGCATCTCCTGCATCCCGGGCCCGCCGACCGGACCCTCGTAGCGGATGACGACCACGTCGCCCGGCACGATCCGCCGGTCGCGGACCGCCACATAGCAGTCCGTCTCGGTATCGAAGACGCGCGCAGGCCCCCGGTGGAGCCGCCGCTCGTGGCCGGCCAGCTTGACCACGCAGCCGTCGGGGGCGAGCGAGCCGCGCAGGATGGCAAGGCCGCCGGTCTTCTTGAGCGGACGATCGATCGGGAGGACGACGACCTGGCCCTCGCTGGCCGTGGCTTCCGCGGCGATATCGGCGATCGTCCGCCCGTCGACGTTGGGCGTCGTGCCGTCGATCTTCCCGCCGCCGAGCAGCTCGCGGAAGACGAGGCCCATGCCGCCCGCCTCATACAGGTGGGTGGCCGTGAACCGGCCGCCCGGCTGAAGGTCGGCGACGATCGGAGTCCGCTCGGCGATCACCCCGAACTCGTCGATCTCGAGCGACAGGCCGTACTCGTGGGCGATCGCGAGAAGGTGCAGGACCGCGTTGGTCGAGCCGCCCGTGGCGGCCACCGAGGCGATCGCGTTGTCGATCGAGCGGCGGGTCACGAAGCTCGACGGCCGGATGTCGTCGCGGACGAGGCGCATGACGATCTCGCCAGCACGGCGTGCCGCGTCATCCTTTGCCGGATCCTCGGCCGGGATCTCGTTCATGCCGCCAGGTGACAGCCCGAGCGTCTCCATGACCATGCTCATGGTGTTGGCTGTGAACTGGCCCGCGCACGCACCCGGGCCGGGGCACGCGGCGTTCTCGATCTCGTACAGCTCGTCGAGGCTGATCTTGCCAGCCCGGTACGACCCGATCGCCTCGTAGACCGTGACGACCGTGGCGTCGCGCGAGCCGTTCCCGCCGACGGCCGCCGAGCGGATCCCCGGATGGATCGTGCCGGAGTAGAGAGCGAGGCCCGGAATGTCGAGGCGGCCCAGGGCCATGGCCGCGCCCGGCCCGGTCTTGTCGCAGCCGAAGATGCAAACCAGGCCGTCGAACAGGTGGCCGCGCGAGACGAGCTCGATCGAATCGGCGACGACCTCGCGGCTGATCAGGGATGCCTTCATTCCCTCGGTGCCCATCGAGACGCCGTCGCTGACCGAGATCGTCCCGAACTCCATCGGCGTCCCGCCGGCCGCCCGGATGCCCGCCTTCACCGCCTCCGCGAGGCGCCGATGGTTGTAGTTGCAGGGCATCGTCTCGATCCAGTTCGTCCCGACGCCGATGATCGGCTTGGCGAGATCCTCGTCGGTGAACCCGATCGCCTTGAGCATGCTCCGGGCGCCGGCCCGATCGGGCCCGTCGGTCAGCGCGGCCGAGTGGCGCTTGGCGGGATCAGAGGGGTGGTCGTACGGATGGTGCGGGTCGGGCATCGGCGGTTTCTCCGGCAGGGTGCGGACGTGCGTCAGTGTAGGACGGGTCGCGGAGAATTCGGCAGCGGGGGGCGCCCCACGCCCGACTGCGGTCCTGCGCGATGGCCATTGCCACTGTCAGGCGAGCCGGTATGCTGCGCGAACACCGTGACGGCTGGAGAGGGTGATGGCGACGCACACCGACCAAAAGCTCGAACTGCTCAAGCGGACGCCACTCCTGTCCGGCCTCGGCCGGAAGGAGATGGAGGCGGTCGGCATGCTCGTCGACGAGGTCGATGTTCCGGCCGGCCGGGTCCTCATGCGCGAAGGCGATCCGGGCCGCGAGTTCTTCGTGCTGGTCGATGGCTCGGTCGGGATCGATCGCGGCGGGATGCGGGTTCGGACCCTCGCGCCGGGCGACTTCTTCGGTGAGATCGCGCTCCTCTCCGAAGGCCCGCGCACCGCGACCGCCACCGCCGACAGCCCGACCCGCCTCCTCGTCCTGGGCCACCGCGAGTTCCACTCGCTCATGGATCAGTTTCCGGCGATCCGGACGTGCGTCCTCGAGGCGCTCGCGAGCCGCATTCGCAACCTCGAGCCCGAAGCCGCCCACTGAGTCGGTTCCGCTCCCGCCCAGACCGCGGCCGGCCCGCCCGGGCCGCCCCGGCAGGAGTCGCGCCACCGTCGCAACCGGTTCGGAACCGTACCGCGACCCACGAACCGGACGCCCGCTCTTGCAGAACGAGAACCGGCGTTGCAGAATGGCGGCCGAATGAGCACCCACGCGATGATCTCTCACGCGATGTGTCCCTGTGCTGCCGCGCAGGGCAACCGGTGTATCTAGGCGTGCGCTTCCACTGACGGCCCGCACGCCGAGCACCTCCGGACCCCTGCAGTGGCGGGGGTTTTTGTTTTCGAGCGGCAGCACGAGGACCATCCGATGACCAACGATGCGGCGGTGAACGCACCCGCCCGGGCAACGATCCAGCCGGCCGAGCTCCAGGCCGATCTCGCCAATCCGGACCTGACCGTCGTCGACGTCCGGCCCTTGAGCGCCTACAACGGCTGGCGCGTCGGCGACGAGCCAAAGGGCGGCCACATTCCGGGCGCCGTCGCGTTTCCGGCCGCCTGGCTCGACAGCGTCGACCCGGCCGAGATCGCGCGGCTCCTCGCCGGGAAGCAGGTCAACATCGAGCGCGACGTGGTGGTCTACGGCCAGGACGACGCCGAGGCCGACAAGGTCGCGACGGCGCTCGAGGCCCGCGGCCTCGGCTCGCCGCGGATCCTGGCCGGAGGCTTCGCCGCATGGGCAGCCGATGACGACCGTCCGGTCGATCGGCTCGTCCATCACGAGCGCCTGGTCCATATCGAGTGGCTCGGCCAGCTTCTCGCCGGCGGACGGCCGGAGGCGACCCCGACGGGCAAGTTCCTCCTCTTCCACGTCAACTTCGGCGTTCCC
Organism: Chloroflexota bacterium; assembly: GCA_013695505.1. Lineage (GTDB taxonomy): Bacteria > Chloroflexota > Limnocylindria > Limnocylindrales > CSP1-4 > CF-46. The sequence continues at coordinate 5,138 of JACDAH010000045.1, forward strand.
GAGGAGTACGCGGAAGGCCACATCCCGGGTGCTCTGTACCTCGACACGAACTGGCTCGAGAACCCCATCGACTGGAACCGGCGGACCCCCGAGGAGATCACAACCGCGGTCCGAGCCCTCGGCATCACCCACGACACGACCGTCGTCGTCTACGGCCGCGACACCGTCGGTGACGCCAATGAGAAGTGGCCCGGCCGTCGAGCCGGCCAGATCGCCGCGACCCGGGCGCTCATGATCCTCCGGTACGCCGGGGTCAGCGATGTCCGTCTCCTCGACGGCGGCTATGACTGGTGGGTCCGGGCGGGCTATCCGGTCGAGACGGCGCTCCGTGAGCCGACGCCGGTCACCGAGTTCGGCCTGACGATCCCCCAGCATCCGGAGGTGATCGTCGACCTTCCCGAGGCGAGGCAGATCCTGGCCGATCGCGACGGCGCCGCCCTCGTCAGCGTCCGGACGTGGAAGGAGCACATCGGCCGGGTCAGCGGCTACAACTACATCGGTCCCGCCGGCCGGATCGCCGGCGACGTCTGGGGCAACTGCGGCTCCGACGCGTATCACATGCAGCACTACCGGAACATCGACAACACGATGCGGGCATACCCGGAGATCGCAGCCAACTGGGCCGAGGCCGGGATCACGCCCGACAAGTGGGTCGCGTTCTACTGCGGGACGGGCTGGCGAGCGAGCGAGACCTGGTTCTACGCCGATCTGCAAGGCTGGAATCGCATCGCCGTCTATGACGGCGGCTGGTTCGAGTGGAGCGCGGACCCCGCGAACAACCCGATCGAGATCGGAGATCCCGACGCGGTCTCGCCCCAGGACGAGTACGCCGCGTAGGGACCCGGGACAGCCCGCGTTCTGTCAGTGGGCGCGGGCCCAGGTCTCCACGACCCCGCGCAAGGTCGACAGCCCGACGGCGCCCTGGCCGAGCACGACGTCGTGGAAGGCACGGATGTCGAAGCGGTCACCGAGCCTGGTCCGGGCGTCGTCGCGGAGCCGCAGGATCTCGCGCTGGCCGAGCTTGTAGGCGAGCGCCTGGCCCGGCATCGCGAGGTAGCGATCGACCTCGTTGGCGATGTTGTTCTCGGCCAGGGCCGTGTGCTCGACCATGAACGCGATGGCGCGGTCGCGGCTCCAGCCGAGCGCGTGGAGCCCCGTGTCGACGACCAGGCGGCAGGCCCGCCAGGCGTCGAACGAGGCCACCCCGAAGCGGTCCATCTCGCCGGACAGCAGCCCCATCTCCACCGACAGACGCTCGGTGTACAGGCCCCAGCCTTCGATATAGGCGGTCGGTCCGGCGAGCCGCTGGAACGCCGGCAGGCCTTCGAGCTCCTGGGCGATCGCGATCTGGAGGTGGTGGCCGGGCACGGCCTCGTGGAACGCGAGCGTCTCGGCCTCGTAGCGCGGCCGCGTCTCGGGCGCGGTGGTGTTGATGTAGTAGCTGCCTGGGCGGCTGCCGTCGGCGGCGGGCTGACGGTAGTAGGCGATCGTCGAGTGTTTCGCCTCGTGTGGCGCCATCTCGACCACGACGCACGGCGTCTTCGGCAGCCGGCCGAACCACGCCGGGATTGCGGCATTCGCCCGGGCCAGAGAGCTCTCGGCGACGGCGAAGACCTCTTGCGGTGTGGCGAAGTGGAGCTCCGGATCGGAGCGGAGGCGGGCCAGGACCGTGGCCTGCTCGGTCGTCCCCAGCAGGCGCCCGCCGAGCTCGCGGAACTCGGCGTCGATCCGGGCGGTCTCCTCGAGCCCGATCCGGTGGATCTCCTCGGGCCCGAGGTCGAGGGTCGTGTGCGACCGCACCAGACGGGCGTACGCCTCTGACCCACCGGGCAGGTGCGACAAACCGGGGCGGTCGTCGCCGCGAGCCACCGGACCGAGCTCATCGGCGAGAAACGCGCGGTACCGGACGAAGGCGGGTCGGATCCTGTCCGCAACCGCGGCCCGGATGGCGGTCGCCCACGAGGCACGGCGCTCGGCGGGCCAGTCGGGCGGGGCGTCCTGGGCGGGGATGACGAGCGGCCAGTCCTCGACCGGCCGAGCGAGGAGGTCGTCGAGCTCGCCGAGGACGCTCCGGACGAGGGCCTGTGGCGCTCCCACGCCGGTGACGAGGGCGTCGCGCGTCGTCCCGATCAAACGATCGATCCAGGGTCCGATGCCCTGCCAGCGGGCAAGAATGGCGTCGGCGTCGTCGCCGGTCCGTGCCGGCTGGAACGAGGGGACATTGAGGTAGCTGACCTGGGGCCCGTCGAGCGGGTCGACGGCCCACCCCTCCATCCCGGCCTCGACGAGGTCCTGCTCGTAGCGGAGGAAGTCGATCAGGGCCGACCGGCCGACCCGATCGGCCGGCTCGAGCCCGTCCGGCTCGATCGCCTCCGCCCGACCAAGAAGTTCGCCCAGACGCCGCGCGTCGGCGGCGTGATCGCCGGGGCCATTGGCCCGCAGGCGATCGTCGAAACGGCGATCGCCGAGCGACGTGGCATACAGGGGGTGGGCGGCCATCTGGCCATCCCACGCCTCTGCGGCTAGCGCGGCTAGCGCCGCCGTGGCGTCGGTGGATGGGTCGGTCGGTCGGTTCTCGGTCATCGCGCGATGCTACGGCGTTCGCGCCGGGCCGATCAGTGGATGCAGTCGCCTGTGTCGACGGGCCCGGTCCGCCCGATTGACGCCCGGATGGCGGTCGCGACCGAGGTCGGGGTCAGGGCGTAGCCGACGTTCTCGTCGGTTCGTGCCTCGGCGAAGACGACGCCGCCGACCGAGCCGTCCGTCAGGATCAACGGCCCACCGCTGTCGCCCTGGTCGACGATCGCCCGGAGCTCGAGGATCCGGCGGCTGACCTGCCGCTCGCCGTAGATGTCGCGGCCCTGGGCGGCATACGCGCCCGATACGGCGGCCGACTGGACCTGGAGGGGTCCGCCATGTGGAAAGCCGATCGTCGCGCCAACGACGCCGCGGTCCGGATCGGTCGCGGCGAATCGGAGGGGATCGGCCGTGAGGTCGCGCACCCAGAGCAGGGCGACGTCGAGCTTCGGGTCGTCGAACACCGCGACCGCGTCGAGCGGCCGGCCGCCGGGCGTCTGGATGCGGATGGTCGTGGCCCCGGCGATGACGTGGGCGTTCGTGACGACGTACTCGCGGGCGATCGTGAACCCCGTCCCCGACGACTGGAACAGGCACGTCGCCGCCGACACGCGGACCGCGCTGGGCGTCGCGGCAGCCGCGATTGCCTGGGCAGCCGGATCGGTCGGCCGCTGGACGTCCGGGGCAGGCAGCGGGTCGAGGCCGACGAAGAGGTCGGGCATGCCCGCCTCGTCGAGCAGCTGGCCGAGCTCGAGGGCGAGCTCGGTCGGCGGGGGCAGGACGCCGCTCAGGCCGCGGACGATGACGGAGGTCTGGGCCTGGATCGCCAGGTAGCGCATCGGGCCAGCCG
>JACDAH010000057.1 GCA_013695505.1 Chloroflexota bacterium
AAGCGCCTGGGCGACAAGGTCCCCCGCCAGAGCCTCGTCCTGGGCGCGGACCTGACGCTCGACCTGCATCGGCGCGAAGCCACCGTTCGCGGCCAGACCGTCCAACTCACCCCGACCGAGTCGCGCCTGCTCTACGCACTGGCGGCGAACCTGGGCCAGACGGTCACGACGGAAACGCTCCTCGCCCGCGGCTGGGCGGAGACCGAAGACGCCGATCCGTCCTATGTCTGGGTCACCATGCGGCGGCTCCGCCAGAAGGTCGAAGTCGACCCGAATCGGCCCGTCCACCTCCAGACGGTGCGCGGGGTCGGCTACCGCCTCGTCGCGTCGCTCGATCAGCCCGCGCCGGATCGCGCGGCGGATCAGACCCCGTCGCCCGAGGTCGCAACGGGTGGTTGAAGACCTCGGGATCGACCCCGCCGACCGCGGGACCGGCGTCGCCGATCGGCCGCTGGTGCCGGCGGGAGCCCCGCCGCCATCCGGGTCCCCGCTCGCGTCGCGCATCGCCGCATTGGCGGACCACGACGACCTGCTCGATGACCGACGAGACGACGACCGCGGCGAGGGCGCCGGCTTCGGGCTCAACCTCTCGTTCCGGACGCGGCTGACGGTCGGGCTCGTCGCCGCCTCGATCATCCCGCTCGCGGCCTTCGGGGCGATCGTCGTCCTCGTCGATGGACCGGCCCAGGCGGCGACCACCGGCCGTCTCCTGCTGTTCGTCCTGGTGGTCGCGGCGATGCTCGCGATCCTCCTCGCCTACCTCCTAGCCGCGGACCTGACCGCTCCGCTCCGGGCGATCGCGGCGGCCGTCGAGCGGACCTCCGCCGGCGATCTGTCGACCCCGATCATCGTGCCCGGCGAGGACGAGCTGGCCCGGCTCGCCGACAGCCACAACCGCCTCGCCGCCGACCTCGAACGGCGCAACCGGGAGCTCGGCAAGATCCTCGAGGCGATCGAGAACGGCTCGCCCCGCGACAGCTCCGACTTCATCGCCGGACGGGCCGGCCACGACGCGAGGGCTGCGTTCGGGATGATCGACGCTGCAGTGCTGCTCGTCGACCCGGCGCACATTCCGCTCGAGGAGCGCATCCCGGGCGAATCGCTGCCGGTCCGGGCGGTGCTTCGTATCGGTGGCGAGGAGATCGGCGTCCTCGTCGGCCACCTGCCGGCAACCCGCCTGTGGGAACGCGCCGACCAGGATCTCCTCGAGCTGTTCGCGAGCGAGGTGGCGGTCGCGATCCGGAACGCCCAGCTCTTCGCCCGGGTCGAATCGCAGAACAGCCAGCTGCTCGAGCTCGACGCGGCCAAGGACGACTTCCTGCGCGGCGTCAGCCACAACCTCCAGACCCCGCTGACGAGCATCCGGGCCTACGCCGACCAGCTGGGACGCGACCGGCCGGACCGCCGTCTCGGCATCATCGCCGAGCAGACCGACCGCCTCTCGCGGATGGTCCGCCAGCTCCTCACCGTGACCCGGCTCGAATCGGGGGCGCTGAAGCCTCGCGGCGAGGTCGTCGCCCTGGCCCATCCCGTCCGGCGCGCCTGGGAGGCGCTGGCGGTCGAGGATGTCCCGTTCACGGTCGACGATCAGTCGGCGGGCTGGCTCGCGGTCGCCGACGTCGACCAGCTCGACCAGGTGCTGTGGGCCTTGCTCGACAATGCCCTGAAGTACGGCGAGCGGTCACCGATCACCGTCGAGATCGCCGCGATCCCCGACCAGGGCCGCCTCCGACTCACGATCTCCGACCTCGGCCAGGGGGTCGCCGAGATCGATCGGGCGCGCCTGTTCCGGCGCTTCGAGCGGGGCGCCGACCGGACCGCCGACGACGGCAGCGGCCTCGGCCTGTACGTGTCGCGCGAGCTGTCCCGGGCGATGGACGGCGATCTCGTGCTGGAGCCGCCGGTCGTCGGGCGCGGCGCGTCCTTCAGCGTGTTCCTGCCCGGAGAGCCGCCCGAAGAGGCCTGACCACACGCCGCCAGATCTCTCGTGAAATCCCTCCGCGCGCCAACGTCCGCGTTTTGGGAACAGGAAGAGCCGGCACCCTCGCGGTGCCAGCCCTTCGTCATGTCATGTGGCGGGCTCCGTGGCCCGCCGATCGGTCAGGCGGGGTTCTGGACCTGCTGCCCAGTCGGGCGGACGGCGCCGATGAGGGTTCGATCCGGGCAAAGCCAGATGATTCCGCGTGGGTCACCGGCAACGATCATGGCG
>JACDAH010000327.1 GCA_013695505.1 Chloroflexota bacterium
TGGCCGGGATCCCGAGCCGCGTCTCGCCGACGAGGAATCGCTGGATCGCGTTGCCCGCATCGGCGGCCGCGGCAGGCCCGAGGTTCGTCCCCCCGGCTACCCGGCTGATCTGTCCGATGCCCTCGGCGAGCCGGCTCTGCAGCAGCTCCGGATCGAGCTCGTCCTCGCCCCGGAACAGCTCGAACGACCAGACCGACCCGAGTTGGGCGAGCTTCTCCTCGAGGGTCATTCGGCCGAGCAGATCGGCGATCCGGGTCTGGATCGGGAGGGAGGCGTCGCGATAGGCCAGCTCGGTCTCCACCATCAGCCCTTCACCGCGCCACTCGTCAGCCCGCCCACGAGCTGGCGCTCGGCGATGACGTAGAAGCAGATCGCGGGGATGATCGACATCACGGTGTAGGCGAGGAGCCGCGCCTGGTCCTGGCCCATCTGGGTGGAGAAGTTCATCGTTCCGAGAGGCAGCGTCCACTGGTCCGCGCCGTTCAGCAGGACCAGCGGGAGGACGAACTGATTCCAGGTCAGGACCATGGCGAGCACGCTCACGGTCGCAAGCGCCGGTCGAGCCAGCGGCAGGAGGATCCGCCAGAAGAACCCGAACGTCGAGCAGCCGTCCATCCGGGCCGCGTCCTCGAGCTCGGCAGGGATGCTCCTGAAGAACGGACGGAGGATCACGATCGAGAGGGGCAAGGAGAACGCGGCCTCCGGGAGGGCCAGTCCGATCAGGCTCCCGGTCAGACCGAGCTGACGAATGAGGATGTAGAGCGGCAGGATCGCGACCGCGAACGGGAAGAGCAGGCCGAGGACGAACAGCGTGTAGATCGCCTCGCGGCCGCGGAACACGATCCGGGCGAACGCGAATGCCGCGAGGCACGACAGCGACACCGTCACACTCACGGCGATCGCGGCGACGATCAGGCTGTTCGCGACCTCCCGCCAGAAGGCTCCCGCGTGCCGCCCGAACAGGACGTCACCATAGTTCGAGAAGACCCACGGGTTCGGAATGGGACTGACCGGATCGGCGACGAGCTGGCCATTCGACTTGAACCCCCCGAGCACCGCGTAGGCGATCGGGACGACGACGACCGCCGCGACGACAACGAGGACAATCCAGGCGACGGAGCCGGACAACGTCGGTCGGCGGAGCCCGACCGCCTGGCGCCGAGCCGCTTTGACCGGGGCCAGCTCCTGGGCAGGGCCGACGGTCGCCATCAGCCGGCCGTCGTCGTCAGGGCGCCATCGACGTCGCGCCGGAGAACGAACCGCTGATAGGCGAGGGCGACGACGAGGCCGAGGACGAACAGGATCACCGCGATCGCGCTTCCATACCCCATCTGAGTGCTCTTGAAGCCCGCTTTGAACATCGCGATGGCAATCGTCGATGAGGCGTTCAAGGGCCCGCCGCCGGTCATCACCCAGACCATGTCGAAGAGCTGGAGTGCCCCGATCATCGAGAGGAAGACGGACAGCCGGATCGTCGGGCCGAGGAGCGGCAACGTGACATACCGAAAGGCCTGGCGTCGGTCCGCGCCGTCGATCAGGGCCGCCTCCTCGAGCTCGCGCGGGATTCCCTGGAGACCGGCCAGCAGGATGATCATGTGGAACCCGAAGTACTTCCACGAGATGATCACGAACACGGTGAACATGACCAGCGTGGAGTCGCCCAGCCAGTCGCGAGCGAGCGACCCCAGGCCAACCGAGCCGAGGCCCGCGTCAACGAGCGAGCCGGGCTGGAGCATCAAGCGGAAGACGATCCCCGTGATCGTCTCGGACAGGACGTACGGCAGGAAGAAGACGAGGCGGAATAGGGCGCGGCCGGGGAATCGGCGGTTGAGGAGCACCGCCAGCCCGAGCGAGAACGGGATCTGAATCGTCAGGGACAGGGCGATGATCAGGAAGTTGTTCGCAATCGAGGTCTGGAAGACCCCGTTCGACAGCGCCAGCTGGTAATTGCGCAGCCCGATGAAGTCGGTGAGTGGCTGGAGGCCGTTCCACTTGAAGAGGCTGTAGTACGCGGCCTGGACGACGGGCACCAGCACGAACACCGCGTAGAGCAGGAGTGCCGGGAGCAGGAACGCCGCGATCGTCAGCCAGGCCGTCCGCGACGCGCGACGCCGGTGTGGCGGCCGATCGATGGTGCTGACTGTCACGGCGCTCCTCGTCATCCGGGAATCGTGCGGGCCGGCTGGGGCCGGCCCGCATGGTGGATGGGACGAATGATCGACCTGTCGGCGACTACTGACTCGCTGCCGCGTCGGTGATCGCCTGGCAGACCTTCGCCGGATCGGAGGAGCCGAGGAACAGCCCGATGGTCGCGTCGTTGATCGACTGGCCCATGGCCGGCGAGGTCGCCTGGTCGAGATAGAGCTGCATGAACGTGGCAGCGCCGCGGCCGGCCAGGACCGCCTGGAGGTTCGGATCCTTGATCGCAGCTTCGGTTCCGCTGACGGTCGACAGGCCGACATTGTCGGAATTCAGCTTGTTCTGATTGTCGGCGCTCAGGAAGAACTTCAGGAAATCGATCGCTTCGGGCGGCGCGTCCTTGCCGACCGCGATGCCATTGCCGCCGCCGGCGCCGTCGGTGGCCGCCCCGGCACCGCCCGTCACCGTGGGGAACGGGAACCAGCCGAGCTTGTCCCCGAGCCCCTGCTTGTTGGCGCTCTGGTCCTTCTGGACCGATGGGGCCCACTGGCCCATCAGCTCCATGGCGGCCTTGCCGTTGCCGACCAGGGCAGCCTCGTCGTTGTACACCGCGGACTTGTAGCCCGGCTGGTACGGGTCGAGCGCATTGAGGGCCTGGACGGCCTGGCCGGCCTTCGTGCAGGCGTCGGTGTTCCAGTTGCCGGACTGGATCATCTGGCTCAGCGCGTCGCCGCCGCCCTGGCGGAGGACGAGGTAGGTCCAGAGGTGCATCGACGGCCATTCGTCCTTGCCGGCGATGGCCAGCGGCGCGATGCCGGACGCCTTCAGCTTCGAGATGTCCGCCAGGAAGTCATCCCAGGTCGCGGGCGGACCCGAGATGCCGGCCTTCGAGAATGCTTCCTTGTTGTACCAGAAGCCGATCAGGCCCATGTCCCACGGCACACCGTACTGGACGCCCTTGTACGCGTAGATGCTCAGCGCTCCGGCGTTGATCGAGTCCTTCCAGGGCGCGATGTCCGCGGTGATGTCCTTCAGGGCACCCGCGTCCGCCTGGGCGGCCATGATTCCGCCGCCCCACGAGTGGAACAGGTCCGGAATATCGCCCGACTGGATCTGCGTCGCCAGCTTCGTCTTGAACGCCTCGTTCTCGAGGACGGTGATCTTGATCGTGACGTTCGGATGGGCCTTCGTGTAAGCCCGGATCCACCGATCCACCTCGCCTGAGCGGCGCAGAAGCGACGAATCAGGTGCCCTTCTGAACTGGGAAGATGGCGTTGAGAAGACCCATCGACCCGGAAC
>JACDAH010000059.1 GCA_013695505.1 Chloroflexota bacterium
GCGCGAGGAAGTCTTTGCCCTGCTGGCCGATCTCGGAGCGAAGCCCGTCGACATCGCGAGCGAGCTCACGACCCTCATCCCGCGCCTCCAGGGCCGACCCCGCGGCGGCTGACGCTGCGCGGCTGACGCTGCCGCTGCCGCTGATCGATATCAAGACCGGCATGTTGCGCGGCGAGGTCGATCGGGGCAGGTACTACGGCGGCGAGCTGGCGGCGAACGGCATCCTGGCCCCCGCGACAGCCGTCGGGCCTTGGCAGCACAGTGACATGTGCGTCGTCGACGTGAGCGCGCGGCTCCCGCGAAGCTAGTCTGATCGCGCTTCGGCGAGCAGCTGGTCGATCCGCTTGAACGGCTGCGAGGCTCCCTCGGTCACGTTCGATTGGACGACGATTCGTTCGCCCGTCGCGAGATAGACCCAGCAGCGCGAACTGAAGCCCGGGTCCTCCCCAGCGTGCCCGATCCGGGCCGACGGGCCCGTCCCGCCGTGGACCACGCCAAGGCCGTACCCGGCCTTCTCGACCGGGCTGACCGCATGTGGCCCGATCATCTGCTCGCGCGTGGCCGGCGTCAGGAAGGCGCTCGCGGCCTCACCCCGACCGACCAGCGTGTCGAGCGCTCGGACCAGGTCCGCGGCCGTCGCCTGGGCGCCGCCGTCGGGCAGGCCGACGGCCGGCAGCGAGTAGATGTTCGTGCGCCACGTGGCGGCGAGAGAGCCTTGCGCGGCGCCGGCGTCCGGCGGCAAGTAGCCGACGGCGAGACCCGGCACCAGCTCGTCGAAAGCCCAGAAGCCGGTCGCGTCCATCCCGAGCGGCGCGAACAGCTCCGCCCGGACCAGCTCCGGAAAGGACGCACCGGTCACCGCTTCGAGTGCGAGGCCGACCAGAACGTAGGCGCCGTTGTTGTAGCGGGCGGCAGCGCCCGGATCGCCGGTCCGGGGCAGGTCGCGCATCAGCGGGACCATGTCGGACGGCCCTCGGATCGTCGTCGACGGCACCCGCTCCCAGATCGTCTCGTACGGCGGGCCGTCGTATTCGTCGGCGTAGTCGCCGACCCCGGACGTATGGCCCAGCAGGTGCTGAATCGTCACCCGGGGGTCCAGGTCGAGCGGGCGCTGCTCCTCCGAAATCAGGTCGACGAGCCGATCCTCGTACCCCATCACGCCCCGATCGACGAGTCGGGCGACCGTCAGCCCGGTCAGGAGCTTCGTTGTCGAGGCAATCCCGAAGCGTGTCCCGGGTTCGATCGCGATCCCGGCCACCCGATCCGCCAGGCCCATCGCGATCGTCAGCGGCTCCTCGCCATCGTCGCCGACGATATGGACCACGCCCGAGAAGTCCGTGTCCCCGAGCCACGCTCGGAGGCCGTCCCGGTCGAGCCCCCCGATCCGACTCACGCCATCAGCCCTCGGGCACCTCGAGCTCGCCGGGATCGGCGAATGCCGTGTTCCCGCGGGCGTGGCCGGCCGCGGCCATCGCCTGGCGATAGACCCCGATCGCGTCATCGACGCAGCACACGATGAGGTCGCCCGGCGCTGCCCGGCGGAGGGCCATCCGGACGGCCGTCAGCTCGTCGAGCATCTTCTCGGCCTTGAGCGCCCGGGCACCGGCAGCCCGCGCCGCCCGGACGCCCTCGATGACGTTCCCGGCCGACACGCCGGGAGCTCGACCGCGGAGGTTCTTATCCTCGCGGACGATCAGCTCGTCGAACGCCCCGGCAGCGATCGCGCCGTACTCGCGCTGGTCGTCGTCGCGCCGGTCGCCGGGGATGCCGATGACGCCGATCGCCCGGCCGCTCCGTGTATGCCCGTTCGTCGACGGCCCGATCCGACCGGCCTTGGACTGCGGCTCGGTCATCATCCGCCCGACGAAATCGGCCAGCTGGCGCATGCCATCGACGTTGTGGCAATAGTCGATCACCACCCGGATCCCGCCGACGTCGAGCAGGTTGAGCCGGCCCGGGGCCTGGAAGAAGGAGGTCGAGAAGGTCCGCAGACCCTGACGGATATCGTGGAGATGGGCCCCCGACGCCCAAGCTGCGGCCGCCGCGGCCAGCGCGTTGGCGACGTTCATCCGAGCGCGCCCGCCGAAGGTCGCCGGAATCAGGTGGGTGTACAGGACCGGCATCGTCCTCGGCCCGTGGCGGAGGACGATCAGCTCGCCCTCCGGACCCGGCTGGAGCACGAATGCCGCGTTGCCGCGCGAGGTGTGGCCGTCGACCCGGTCGTAGCCGTCCTCGCCCTTGTGGGTCGCCATGCTGAACAGGACGACCTTGCCGGCGCAGTGACGGCCCATCCGGTAGACATGCGCGTCGTCCGCGTTGAGGACCGCCGTGCCGGACCGCGGCACCGCCTCGACGATGACGCCCTTGACGTTCGCCAGCTGGCCGATCGAATCGATCCCGCCGATCCCGAGGTGGTCGCCGGTGATGTTCGTGACGACCGCGACGTCGTTCCGGTCGTAGCCGAGGCCCTCGCGCAGGATCCCACCGCGGGCGACTTCGAATACCGCGGTGTCGACCGTCGGGTTCTGCAGAACCATCTGGGCCGACCACGGGCCCGACATGTCGCCCTTCTTGATCATCCGGCCGTCGATGACGATGCCATCGGTCGACGTCATTCCGACCCGCTTGCCCTTCAGCTTGAGGATGTGGGCGATCATCCGGACGGTCGTGGTCTTGCCGTTCGTGCCGGTCACCGCAACGATCGGGATCCGGGCCGATGATCCGGGCGGGAAGAGCCCGTCGATGACCGGCCGGGCGACGTACTGCGGCTCGCCCTCGGTCGGGTGGGTGTGCATCCGGAAGCCCGGCGCCGCATTCACCTCGACGATCGCCCCGCCCGTCTCGCGGACAGGGGTCGCGATGTCGGGGCAGATGAAGTCGATGCCGGCGATGTCGAGCCCGACGATCTGGGCTGCGGTCTCGGCGATCTCGACATTGTCGGGGTGGGCCTCGATGGTCCGATCGATCGACGTCCCGCCCGTCGACATGTTGCCGGTCAGGGCGAGCTTCACGAACGTTCCCTCGGGCGGGACCTCGTCGAGCCCGAGGCCCTGCTCGCGGACGAGTGCGTCAGCGGCCTCGTCGATCTTGATCCGGGTCAGGACCTTCTCGTGGCCGATCCCGCGGCGAGGATCCCGATTGGCGATCTCGACCAGCTGTCGGACCGTGTGCTCGCCGTCGCCGGTGACGCTGGCCGGGATGCGCTGGGCGATCGCGGCGACCTTGCCCCCGATCACGAGGCAGCGGTAGTCGTGGCCGGCGACGTAGCTTTCGACGACGAGGTCGCCGCTCCGGCTCTGAGCCAGTGCGCCATGGAACGCGGCGCGGACGGCCTCGTCGGAGCGGAGGTCGAGATGGACGCCGCGGCCATGGTTGCCATCGAGCGGCTTGACGACGCATGGGAAGCCGATCCGACGCGCGGCGGCGACGGTGTCCTCCTCGGTCGCGACGACCGCGCTCCTGGGGACCGGCAAGCCGGCCGAGTCGAGGAGGCGGTTGGTGAGGCTCTTGTCGCTCGCGATGTCGACGCCGATGGCCGAGGTGATCGAGGTCATCGTCGCCCGGATACGCTGCTGGTGAACGCCCTGGCCGAGCTGGACCAGGGAGTGGCGATCGAGGCGGATGTACGGGATATCGCGGCTTGCCGCCTCGTCCAGGATGGCCTGCGTCGACGGCCCGAAGGCAGACGTCTCCGCGAGCCGGATCAGGCGCTCCATCTCGGCCATGAAGTCGAGCGGGACCGCGTCGGGGGCGACGAGGTGGTTCGCGAGCGCGACCGCCAGCTTGCCGGCCTCGACCCCGACCGCCTCCTCGCGGAACTCGTAGATCACGTTGTAGCGGCCCGGCTCGCCCGTGCTCCGGGTCTTGCCGTGGCGGACGTCGGTGCCGGCGAGGTTCTGGAGCTCGAGCGCGATGTGCTCACTGATGTGGCCGAACCACGTGCCCTCGCGCAGGCGGGTGATGAACCCGCCGCGCCGGCCGAGGCTGCAGGCGTGATCCTCGAGGCTCGGCAAGAGCCCCACGAGCGCATCGGTGAAGCCCGGGATCTTGTTGCTCGGGAACTCCTCGAGGACGCCGAGGTCGACGACCATCCGGACGACCGGCTCGCGGGCCCAGTAGTTCGGGCCGCGCAGGATGCGAGTCTCGATGATCGTCAAGGTCGGAGCGGGCCGGGCGGGCACGGGCGCGGTCCCTCTCGCCTTGCCGGTCCGTGCCCTGGGTGCTGCCTGCGTCACCGAGCCCTCCTGCCCGTGCTCATCCATTCGCCGGCCCCGAGTGTAACCGGCGGGTCGCGAGCGGTCGCGCCTCTCGCCGAGCGCTATGGTTGAGTCCTCTTCGGCATCCGTTGGCAGCATCGCCTGGAGGATCTATGGACGACTTCCCGCGGTTCGATCTCGGCGGCCGGGTCGCACTCGTGACCGGGGCGTCGCGCGGTCTCGGACAAGCGATCTCCCTGGCTCTCGCGAACGCGGGCGCGGACGTTGCAATCGGGCTCCGCGACGTGACCGGCGCGAGCCCCGCCGCGGAGGTCGCGGCGCTCGGCCGGAGCGCGTTCCCGGTTCAGATGGACATGGCCGACCTCGGCCAGATCTCGTCGGCGGTCGACGCCGTCGTCGAGCGATTCGGCCGGCTCGACATCCTCGTCAACAACGCCGGCATCAGTCCGATGGACAACGCCGAGGACGTGACCGAGGACAACTTCGACGCGACGCTTGCGGTCAACGTCAAGGGCGTCTTCTTCGCGAGCCAGGCCGCCGGGCGGGCGATGATCCGCCAGGGCTTCGGACGGATCATCAGCCTGAGCTCACAGGCCGGGTTCGTCGCCCTGCCCGGCGAGTCGGTCTACTGCATGTCGAAGGCGGCCGTCGCCCACCTGACCAAGTGCCTCGCGGTGGAGTGGGGCCAGCACGGGATCACCGTCAATGCCGTCGCCCCGACCTTCATCCGGACGCCGGGAACGGAACGCGCCCTCGCCGATCCAGCTTTCGCGGCCGACACCGTCGAGCGGATCGCCGCTCTCCATCGGATCGGCGAGCCGATGGACGTCGCCGGTGCCGTCGTCTTCCTCGCCTCCCCGGCTGCGTCCCTGATCACCGGCCACACCCTCCTGATCGATGGCGGGTGGACCGCCCGATGACGATCGCGCGGCGGGCTCGGGATCGCTGACCGTCCGGCGGGCCGCGCCGGCTGGCGCGACCGGTCAGCTCGAGGCGACGTCCTCGATGCCGCCCTGGATCGCGTGGAGGGTGGGCGTCGCCAGACGGTGTCGGCGGCGAAGGTCGAACCGGTACCCGGCCGGCAGCGCATGGAGCACGACGCCGCTGATCATCAGCGGCTTGTGGCCGCGAATCTCCCAGGCGTCGGTCTCGGAAGCGGATCCATCAACGACCGTGATGCTTCCCCGCCCGATCACCTCCATGATGTGATCGGGCCCGACGACGCCGGCGGTGTCCTCGTCGACCCCAAGCCCGAGCAGCGACGGGTTCTGGGCGATCAGCGACAGGAGGCGGCCGAGGCGGTTCCGCTGCTGGAAATGCTGGTCGACGATGACGCCCGGCAGCATCCCGAGCCCGGCCGAGATCTGGGCCATTCGGTGCTTCGGCGTCGCGCCGGACGCCCCGAACGCAATCATGTGGCTGCTCATCGCCGACGCCCCGGCCGACGTGCCGGCCATGACCGCGCCGTGCCCGAACCGCTCGAGCATCGCGTCGGCAAGACGCGTCCCACCGATCGTCGAGGCGAGCTTGAGCTGGTTGCCGCCCGTCAGGAAGACCCCGGTGGCGTCGCGCAGCGTGAGGGCGACGGTCTCGTCGTTGGCCTGGGGCCGGGTCGTGGCATGGAGCGGCCGGACCGTCGCGACGCCAAGGTCGGTGAAGACCTGGCGGTACCGCTCGCCCGCCTCCGTCCCGAGGCTCGATGCCGTCGAGATGACGGCAATCGTCGCGTCCCGTCCGCCGGCAAGCGCGACGAAGCGATTGAGGATGACCCGATCCCGGATCTTGTCCTCCGCCCCGCCGATGATGATGACGGTCCCGTCGGTCACGGACGCGCGCTCCTCGTCTCGGATCGGGGAAGGATAGCGGAGGGATCGGCCCCGGGCCCGGCCGAGCTGCGACGAGCATGGTTGTCGTTCGGGTACGCTCGACGGCGGTCTGCAGGGCGTCTGCCAGAATGCCGCGGGATGACGAGGACGCGGGAACGATGAGCGAGGGTCCGGACCGGGTCGGGCCGCCCTCCGTCGGGATTCGATCGCCCGGGCAGCGCTGGTCGACCAGCCGACACCGGCGCCGGGCCGGCGTCTTCCGGCGGGCCCTCCGCCACGAGGTCAGCCGTCTCCGCGACCGACGCCGGATTCTCGCGATGACCCTCCTGATTGTCACCTTCGGCTGCATCGCGGCAGGCCTGGTGGCCCGGGGCGAGCCCGCCGGTGCGGATGCTCGAGCCTACTGGGCAGCGGTCCGGATCTGGCTCGGCGGCGGCGATCCGTACCGCCCGACCGGCCCGTTCCTGCCGTACGTATACGCCCCGTGGATGCTCCCGCTCTTCGCGCCCTGGGCGCTGATGCCGTGGGACGTGGCGTGGTACGTCTGGCGCGGCGGAACGATCCTCGTCCTGCTCTCGACGATCCACTGGGCGTATCGCCAGCGGCCGCTGTCGACGGCGATCCTCGTCGCCCTCCTCGGCTTCCCGTTCGGGGCCAACCTCGACACCGGGAACATCAACCTGCCCCTGACGCTTCTGCTCTGGGGCGCCCAGTTCAGCGGGCCGATTCTGGCCGGCGCCTTGTGGGCGATGGCGAGCTGGATGAAGTGGGTTCCGGTCGTCTTCCTGGCGGTGCTCTCGCCGCGAGCGCGGCTGTGGGGCCTGTTCTTCCTGATTGTGTCGGTCGTCCTCAGCCTGGCGACACTGCCCGGGACGATCGCCCAGCTCGAGGCGCTCGTCGGCTTCGGACGGCGGCCGATCCGGCTCGATTACATCGTGTTCCTGTGGGCCCTGGTCCCGGTCCTGTGGCGGCGACCCGATCCGTTCGCGTGGCTGCGGCTCAGCTGGTGGCGCGACCGTCTCGATGGCGTCCGCGGCGAGCGCCGGTCGCGGAAGCGCCGAGCGCGGACGTGGCTCGGCCTGCCGCACGGCTCGCCGGATGATCGGCGGATCCCCGCCGTCGACTCGATCGAGGCGGACCACCGCTGACCCTGCGTGTGACGGTGGCCAGGGCAGCGATGGCGGTCAGGCAGCGATCGCGGCCGCCTCGCGCGTCGTCGAGCGGCGGTCGGGCTCCACCACCGGCCGAAGGCAGATCATCGCGACGATGTAGTAGGCAGCGCCGAGCAGGTAGGCGGCGCGCGGCCCGGAGCCCTCGCCGAAGGCCGCGTTGACGAAGTCGAGCGTCAGGCCGCCGGTCATCACCGCGAACACGGTTGACGAACTGGTGGCGACGTTCGAGAGGCCCATGTAGCGACCCGAGTTGGCCCTCGGGATGAGGTCCGTGATCAGGGCCCAGTCAACGGCCAGAAACGTGCCTGCGGACGCCCCGAACAGGAACGCTCCGACGAACAGGAGGGCGACCGATGGAGCCACGGCCGCGATGACGAGGCCGCTCGCCCCGACGATGCAGCTGGCGTAGATGACGGGCTTCCGGCCGATTCGGTCGGAGATCCGGGCGCTCGGGACGATCGCGATCAGGTTGGCGATCACGACGACGACCAGCAGGACCGTGTTCGTCGCGTTCGCGTCGGTCTGGATCATCGAGTGCGACTGCTTCAGGTAGGTGATGACGAGGTTCACGAGCATCGAGCCGCCCATGAGGAAGAAGAACCGCGACACGACCAGCCAGACATACGATCGCTCGCGCAGGATGTCGGTGGCCCACGCGGTCTTCGCGATGGCGACCCAGGAGCGTCCGGCCCGATCGAGCGGACGAACGCCCGGGCGGACGCGCACGACGACGGCGATCATGGTGATCAGCTCGACGATCGCGACAGCCGCGATGGCGAACTCCATCCGGTCCAACGCGACCGCAATGGTCACGAGCAGGAAGCCGGTCACATTGCCGAGGATCTGCATCATCCCGACCAGAGCACTGGCCATTCCCACCTGGCGCTCGGCGATGAGGTCCGGAACGTAGCCCTGAAATGGCCCGCGAGCGATGTTCGTGCTGATCGCGAGCAATGCCGCGAACACTCCGAGGATCAGCACGTTGTTGGCCGTGGCGATACCGGCGAGAAAGACCAGGTCGAGCAGCGAGCCGAAGACGATGTAGGGCTTCCGGCGGCCCCAGCGGCTGACCGTATAGTCGCTGATGGCCCCGACCGTCGGCTGGATCAGGATCGACAACAAGGCGACTGGGATCGACAGGATGAACAGGATCCGCCCGATCTCTGAGGCGTCGGCGAAGCCGTCGTAGTTCAGGCGATTCTGGACGAACAGGCCCACCGCGCCATCGATGGCGGTCAGGCCCAGCCAGTACAGGGAGATCCGGACCAGGTGACCGATCGGAAGATCGGTCGTTGGTCGTTCTCCGTCGGCCTCGCTCGTCGGGTCGCCCGGCGACTCGCGCGCAGTGTCCGTCACGTTCACGCTCCCTCCCCCGAACGTGCCTCCAAGTCAAGCCTAGGACGCCGCGCTCCGGTGATTGTTGCGCGTTCGGGCTGCTACGCCGCCAGAGGTGCGCCATGCGGGTCGAGGGTCACCGCGACACCGGGCCGCACCAGGCGCCGATCGCGGGCCCCGGGCGCCGCCAGCTGGAACAGGGAGCGATCGATCGAATAGAGGGCGGTCGACACGATGCCGATCCGGCCGAGGCGGAAGGCGAACACCGGGTTCTCGGTGTTGGCCGCGTAGTGGACCGCCGTGCCGTCCCTCGTCAGGACCGCAAGATTGGCCTCGCCGCCGAACGTGGCGTGGAGCGCTCGGAGGGCGTCGGCGGGGCTCGAGCAGGTCGCCCAGGCGTCCTCCAGCCAGCGTTCCCCGACCTCGGTGTCGGCCCGGCCAACGATCCGGCCCTCGGCCTGGAACCGGCGGCGGTGCTCGCGGTAGTCGCGCAGGTCGCCGTTGTGGCTCAATGCGAACCGGCCCGCCGGGTCATCGAACGGCTGGGTGTCGGCGAGCTGGAGGGTCGACAGCTTCGACGGCCGGCGGAGATGGACGAGGACGCTCGTCGTCTCGACCGCGCCGACGACAGCGCTCGCCGGATCGTCGCCGAATGCCCGGATGTCGCGATGCGTGCCCAGCCGGTCGTCAGGAGCAAGCCATGCCGCGCCCCAACCGAACCCGGCCATCCCGAACCGCTCGAGGCGCCCCACGAAGTCCCAGAG
>JACDAH010000072.1 GCA_013695505.1 Chloroflexota bacterium
CCACGACCCTCGCATGACCGCGGCCACGCGACTCGCCCGGCCAACCCTCGTCGAGCGGTATCGGGCGTTCCTGCCCGTCACCGATGCCACGCCGGTCCTGAGCCTCGGCGAGGGGCTGACCCCGCTCGTCCACCTCCGCCGGCTCGGCGCCCGCCTCGGGCTGACCAACCTCCACGCCAAGATCGAAGGACAGAACCCGACCGGTTCGTTCAAGGATCGGGGGATGGTGGTGGCGGTCGCCAAGGCCGTCGAGGATGGGGCCAGGGCGATCATCTGCGCGTCGACGGGGAACACCTCGGCCTCTGCCGCCGCATACGGCGCCGCCCACGGGCTGGAGGTCGTCGTCGTGCTGCCGACCGGCAAGATCGCAATGGGCAAGCTCCTCCAGGCCGTCGTGGCCGGCGCCCGCATCGTCGCCGTCGATGGCAACTTCGACGCGGCGCTCCGAGTCGTCCGAGCGCTCGCCGAGCAGGACGATCACCCGATCACCCTCGTGAACTCGGTCAACCCGTTCCGGCTCGAGGGCCAGAAGACCGGCGCCTTCGAGGTCTGTGACGATCTCGGCCGGGCGCCCGACGTCCTCGCGATCCCGGTCGGCAACGCCGGCAACATCAGCGCCTACTGGGCCGGGTTCCGCGAGTACGCCGCGGCCGGCCTCGTCGCGGCCACTCCCCGGATGCTCGGGTTCCAGGCCGCCGGCGCGGCGCCGCTCGTCGCGGGCCACCCGGTCGAGCAGCCCGACACGATCGCGACCGCGATTCGGATCGGCAATCCGGCGTCATGGGCGGCCGCGATCGCCGCGCGCGACGAGAGTGGCGGCGCGATCGCCGCAGTCAGCGATGACGAGATCCTCGCGGCCTATCGCGCGCTGGCGGAGGAGGAGGGGATCTTCTGCGAGCCGTCGTCGGCGGCCGGGGTCGCAGGGATCGGCAAGCTGGCGGCGACGGGCGATCTGGCTGCGGACGCGCTGATCGTGTGCATCCTGACTGGCACCGGTCTCAAGGATCCGTCGACGGCGGAGGCGCTGATCGGCGACGGCCGGGTGATCGAGGCGGAGCCGACGGTCGGCTCGGTGGCGGTCGCGCTCGGATGGTGACGAACTGGCTGGCCGAGCTCGACGGCCGGCGGGTGACGGTCGAGGTGCCCGCCTCGAGCGCCAATCTCGGCGCCGGCTACGACTGCCTCGGCGTGGCGCTCGGGCTGTTCAATCGGGTCGAAGTCGAGGTCCGGGGCTGGAGCCGAGGTGAGATCGAGCTGACCGTCGACGGCGAGGGGGTGGGCGAGCTGGCGGCGGATCGGACGAACCGTTGCGTGCTCGGAATCGAAGCCGCCCTGCGCGAGGTCCGCGGCGAGATGCCGGAAGGCGTCGGATGGCGGATCGAGATGCACAACGAGATCCCGCTTGCCCGCGGGCTGGGCTCGTCCGCGGCAGCCACCGTCGCGGGCCTGGTTGCGGGCAACTCGCTCCTGGGGGAACCGTTGACCTCGACCGACCTGCTCCGTTTGGCGACCGCGATCGAGGGTCACCCCGACAACGCGGCCGCGGCCTTGCTCGGCGGCTTCACGGTCTGCGCCATGACCGACGACGGGATCGAATCGCTCCGGTTCGACGCGCCGCGAGACCTGCGGGCGATCCTCTTTATCCCCGACCTTCGTCTCGCGACGGACGACATGCGGGCGGCGCTCCCGGCGAAGGTGCCGCTTGCCGACGCGGTCGCCAACCTCAGCCGGGTTGCGATCGGCGTGGCCGGGATGGCGATGGGGCGGTTCGACCTGCTGCGAGTGTTGACGGTCGATCGGCTCCATGAGCAATACCGGGCGAAGACGTATCCGCAGCTACCGCGCCTCGTCGACGCGGCACGGAAAGCCGGCGCGATCGGGGCATGCCTGTCGGGCGCGGGATCGACGGTCGTCGCGTTCTCCGACTCCGTCCGGACGCTCAGTCGAATCGAGGGCGCGTTCGGCGCGGCCGCGGCCGACACCGACCTGCCCGGCCGGATCGCCGTCGTGTCACCGCGAAACCTCGGAGCGCACGTCGTCAAGCGCCCCTGACGTCCGGCGCCGAGGCCGCGGCGTCGGTCTCGCGTCGCCGCCTCGGCATCGCGTCGCCGCCTCGGC
>JACDAH010000130.1 GCA_013695505.1 Chloroflexota bacterium
GGATCGCGGGGGCGCGGCCACGCGCCCCGAGACGGGCCGGTCGGGCCGGTCGGCTCGGTCGGCCCGGTCGGCTCGGTCGGCTCGGTCGGCTCGGTCGTCAATGCGCACCTCGATGTGTGGCCAGAGCAGAGCGGCGAGCACGATCAGCGGGATCACCATCGTGGCTGGAAACGTCAGCGAGAATGCGATGACGAGCAGCAGCAGGGCGGCCAGGACCACCCGCTCGTACTGCTCCTCCCGCACGACGCGTGCTGCAAGGACCGCCGCGGTCAGGCCCGCTACGAGCAGTGCCGATGCGACGAAGGGAACGTAGGTGAAGGCCGGATCGGCGGAGCCGAACGAGCTCGGGACGAACGCGACGAGCGGCGCGGTGATGACTGCATCCACGATCGCGAGCATCGCGTGCCGGCCCGTGATGCCGGCCACGGCGATCGCGATCAGCACCACGACGAGCTCGGCGAGCGTGAACAACCCGACGGCCGCGATCGGGACGCAGCAGTCGCCGGTGGTGTGGGCTTGAACGCCGAACAGCATGAGCGTGGCGATGGCCAGAAGGGCCACGAGGACGAGGTGAACAGGCAGGACCAGGTTCCGGGATGCGGGCGGCGGCCCCGGAGGGATCGCTCCCGACGGACGACCCGTCAACGGTTTCGGCGGCCAGCCGAAACGAGCGCGAACATGGTCGCTACCACGGGGGCGGCGACGACGCGGTTGGCGGCCGGGAGCCTGGCACCGTCAGACAGGTCGAGATCCCCCCGACGCGAATCAGGCCGTCTCGCCTCGCTCGGCCAGCCACTCGGCGTAGTTCGTCTCGTCGACGCCCTTGTCGACCTCGGTCTTGGTCAGGAGGAGAGGCAGCCGACCCTCGCGGATCGTCTCTTCGGTGATGATGCATTTGCGGACATCGGCCCGTTCGGGGATGTCGTACATCACCTCGAGGAGCGCCTCCTCCACGATCGAGCGGAGCGCCCGGGCGCCGGTCTTGCGCTCGAGGGCGACCTCGGCCGCGGCACGGAGCGCGCCCTCGGTGAAGACGAGCTCGACCTTGTCGAGCCCGAGGAACTTCTGGAACTGGCGGGTCACCGCGTTCTTGGGCTCGGTCAGAACCCGGACCAGATCGTCTGCGGTCAGGGCGTTCAGGGTGACGATCACCGGCAGGCGCCCGATGAACTCCGGGATGAGCCCGAACTTGAGGAGGTCCTCTGGCATCAGCCGCTCGAGGATCTTGCCGCGGTCCGCGCTCGACACCCCGGAATCCGACCCGAATCCGATCGAGCGCTTGCCGACACGCTCCTCGACGATCTTCTCGAGCCCGTCGAACGCGCCGCCGCACACGAACAGGACGTTGGTCGTGTCGATCTGGATGAAGTCCTGGTGGGGGTGCTTCCGGCCGCCCTGGGGTGGAACGTTCGCAACGGTCCCCTCGAGGATCTTGAGGAGGGCCTGCTGGACGCCCTCACCCGAGACGTCGCGGGTGATCGAGGGGTTGTCCGCCTTGCGCGCGATCTTGTCGATCTCGTCGATGTAGATGATCCCGCGCTGGGCCCGGGCGACGTCGAAATCGGCGGCCTGGATCAGCCGCAGGAGGATGTTCTCGACATCCTCACCGACGTAGCCCGCCTCGGTCAGTGACGTTGCGTCGGCGATGCAGAACGGGACGTCGAGGACGCGGGCGAGGGTCTGGGCCAGCAGCGTCTTGCCCGAGCCGGTCGGACCGACGAGGAGGACGTTCGATTTCTGGAGCTCGACCTCGTCGACCGCGTTGCCGGCGTTGACCCGCTTGTAGTGGTTGTAGACGGCGACCGACAGGACCTTCTTGGCTCTGTCCTGGCTGATCACGTACTGGTCGAGGGCGAACTTGATCTGGCGCGGATTGGGAAGCTTGGCGACCGAGGGCTTTGCCTTCGGCGCCTCGAGCATCTCCTCCTCGATGATCTCCTGGCAGAGGTTGATGCATTCGTCGCAGATGTAGACGCCCTGGCCGGCGATGAGCTTCCGGACCTGCTCCTGGCTCTTGCCACAGAAGG
>JACDAH010000335.1 GCA_013695505.1 Chloroflexota bacterium
GGTCGTGGGCGCGATCTCGGTGTCCGTGGCGGGCTCCTGGACGGTCGGGGACTCTCAACAGCAATACGCGCTGAGCGTCGGGCTCGTTCAGCCTACCCGAGACCCCGGCGAGATCGATTCGGCCGGCGTGCCTGCTCATCGCCGTCCGTGCATTTCAGACGAACGAGGACCCGGCCCGTCCGGCGCGCCGACGGCGCCCCGCGGCCTCAGCTGTCGGCGGCGATCCGGCGCAGGACCGCGGGCAGGATCCCGCCATGCTGGTAGTAGCCGACGTCGATCGGGCCGTCGAGGCGGGCGATCGTCTCGAACCGCCGCTCGCCGCCACCGTCGGCGTCATCCACGCGGGCCACGACCGTCAGCCGCTTCCGCGGGGAGAGGTCATCGGCCAGCCCGTGGATCGTGTAGGACTCGCGGCCGGTCAGCCCCAGCGACGCGGCACTCTCGCCGGGCTGGAACTGGAGCGGCAGCACACCCATTCCGACGAGGTTGGAGCGATGGATCCGCTCGAAGCTCTCGGCCAGAACTGCGCGGACGCCGAGGAGCATCGTTCCCTTGGCCGCCCAGTCCCGCGACGACCCGGAGCCGTACTCGCGGCCCGCGATCACGAGGAGCGGCGTCCCCTCGGCCTGATAGCGCATCGCGGCGTCGTAGATGAACGCCTCATCGCCGTCGGGGAGGTGGACGGTCCATGGGCCCTCCTTGCCCTCGGCCGCGAGCCGGTTGCGGAGTCGGATGTTGCCGAAGGTGCCGCGGACCATCACCTCGTGGTGGCCGCGCCGGGCGCCGTACGAGTTGAAGTCGAGCGGCCCGACGCCGCGCTCCTGGAGCCACTTCCCGGCCGGCGACCAGGCGGCGATCGAGCCGGCCGGCGAGATGTGGTCGGTCGTGACCGAGTCGCCGAGCATGGCGAGCACGCGCCCCCCCTCGATATCGCGAACCGGCGCCGCTTCGGGGCTCAGCCCGTCGAAGAACGATGGCTTGGCGATGTAAGTCGAGTTGGCATCCCACGCATAGCGGTCGCCGTCGGGGATGGGCAGCGCCTGCCAGCGCTCGTCGCCGTCGAACACCACCGCGTACGTCCTACGGAAGAGCTCGGGGTCGATCGAGGTGCCGATGACCCGCCGGATCTCCTCGGGTGCCGGCCAGATGTCGGCCAGCATGACGGGCCGCCCATCTGAGCCCCGCCCGAGCGGCTCGAGCGTCAGGTCGATGTCCACCCGGCCGGCCAGGGCGAAGGCCACGACGAGGGGAGGGGAGGCGAGATACGACGCCCGGGCGAGCGGGTGGATCCGGCCCTCGAAGTTGCGATTCCCGGACAGGACGGCCGCGACGACGAGGTCGTTCTCCTCGATCGCCTGGGCGATCGGCGCGTCGAGCGGTCCAGAGTTCCCGATGCATGTCGTGCAGCCGTAGCCGGCAAGAGCGAAACCGAGCGTGGCGAGCGGCGCCATCAGCCCGGCCGCCTCGAGGTAGCCGGTGACGGCCTTCGAGCCGGGCGCGAGCGAGGTCTTGACGGTCGGCGCCACGGTCAGCCCGCGGGCGATGGCGTTCCGGGCGAGGAGGCCGGCCCCGATCATGACCGTCGGGTTCGATGTGTTGGTGCATGACGTGATCGCGGCGATCGCGACGGCGCCCGTCTGGATCGACAGCCGCTGACCGTCGAGCTCGAGCGTGACGGGGCGGTAGTGGTGGTCGTCGACGGCAGGGCCACGTGCGGGACCCGGGACGGCCTCGACGGGCGCCTCGTCACGGGCGTCGCTCGCGGCGAAGGACGGCGGATCGCTGGCCGGGAACGACTCCGCCGATGACGCCTCGACCTCGCCACCATGCGGCCGGGTCGCCTCGACCGTCTCCTCGTTCAGGGCCAGGAGTCCGTCAGGAAAGTTCGTCCGGAAGTTGTCGCGGAGCGCCGTCAAGGGCACCCGGTCCTGGGGCCGCCGCGGACCGGCGACGGACGGGTCGACCGAGGCGAGGTCGAGCTCGAGGATCTCGTCGAACTCGGGACCCGGCCCGGGCTCGCGCCACAGGCCCTGCTCCTTGGCATACGCCTCGACCAGCGCCAGTCGCTCGGCGGGCCGGCCGGTCAGCCGGAGGTAGGCGAGCGTCTCGTCGTCGATCGGGAAGATCGTCGAGGTCGCCCCGAACTCGGGGCTCATGTTGCTGATCGTTGCCCGGTCGGCGAGGGCGAGCCCCGCCAGGCCGTCGCCGGCGAACTCGACGAACGCCCCCACCACGCCGTGCGCTCGCAGCAGCTGGGTCACCATGAGGACGAGATCGGTCGCTGTCGAGCCGTGGGGCAGCTCGCCGTGGAGCCGGACGCCGACGATCCGGGGCATCGGCTGGTACAGCGGCTGGCCGAGGAGGACGGCCTCGGCCTCGATCCCGCCGACGCCATAGCCGAGCACGCCGAGGGCGTTGATCATCGTCGTGTGGGAGTCGGTGCCGACGAGCGTGTCCGGATAGGCGATCCGGCTGCCGCCGCCGCGCGGGTCCGGCACATCGGTGACGACCGTCGCGAGGAACTCGAGGTTGACCTGGTGGACGATGCCGGTCCCCGGCGGGACGACGCGCAGGTCACGGAACGCGGTCTGGGCCCAGCGCAGGAGCTGGTAGCGCTCGCCGTTCCGCTCGTATTCGCGCTCGA
>JACDAH010000156.1 GCA_013695505.1 Chloroflexota bacterium
GCCGGCGGCGTCGGCCTGTGCGAGCTCGTCCAGCACCTCGCGATCATCGATTACGTGGCCATCTCCGGCTCGCTCGAGGGGCGGATGGTCGAGTACGTCGACCATCTCCACGAGCATTTCCTCGACCCGGTCGTCATCCGGGACGCGTCGTACGTCGTGCCGGCGATGCCCGGCTACAGCGCGGAGATGCGGCCCGAGACGCTCGCCCGCTTCCGGTTTCCGGACGGTGAGGAATGGCGCGCCATCGCGTCCGAGGTCGGGGCGGCAGCAGCGGCCGCGGGCGCCGTGGGGGCTGCTCGCTCGACGGCAAGCACGCGGTGAGGAGGTTCGGCCAGCGGATCGACGTTCGGGCCGAGGCGATCGAGGACTACGAACGGCTCCATGCGGCCCCCTGGCCGGGCGTCCTGGAGCAGATCCGTCGCTCGAACATCCGGAACTACACGATCTTCCGCGACGGGGGTGACCTGTTCGCCTATTTCGAGTACGGCGGCGAGGACTTCGCGGCCGACATGGCGGCGATGGCCGCCGATCCCGAGACGCAGCGCTGGTGGGCGCTGACCGACGCGATGCAGGAGCCCCGTCCCGATCGCGAGCCCGGCACCTGGTGGAAGACCCTCCGCGAGATCTTCCATGCCGACTGAGGGCGCGGCCGGTGGCGAACGAGCGGGCGTGCTGAACAGCAAAAGCGACCCCCGTTCATTCAACGATCCAACGGAGCACGAACGACCGACTAAACCCGATGGGCTCGTCAGAACGGGTCATCCAACGACCTGATCGCGCAGATTCGGTCCCGATCGTGGCCGAACATACCTGCTTGGCCGGGGATCACGTCGCGTAGGATCGTTCAACGACCGAAGCAGTGAACCTGCCCGTTGGGAACATGCGCCTCGCGGCGCCACCCGCGCGAAGTCACGCGCCGGCGGCGCCCGCGACGTTCGTCACGACTCGCGACTCCGCGGCCCGAAGACGGGCGTAGCCGGGCTTCACGACCTCGTTGATCAGGCGCAGACGCTCGTCGAAGGGGGCGAACGCGCTCTTCATCGCGTTGATCGTCAGCCACTCCATCTCGCCGAGGCCGATCCCGAACGCCGCGTCGAGGGCGGCGAACTCCGACGACATGGAGACGCCGCTCATCAGGCGGTTGTCGGTGTTGACCGTCACCCGGAAGCGGAGCCTCCGGAGCAGGTCGATCGGGTGCTCCCGGATCGATGTCGCGGCACCGGTGTGGACGTTCGAGGTCGGGCACATCTCGAGCGGAACGCGCCGATCCCGGACGAACGCGGCCAGCCGGCCGAGCTCGACCGATCCGTCGTCGCGGACCGTGATGTCGTCGACGATCCGGACGCCGTGCCCCAGCCGTTCGGCACCCGCGAACTGGAGCGCCTCCCAGATCGATGGCAATCCGAACGATTCGCCGGCGTGGATCGTGATGTGGAAGTTCTCGCGCCGGATCCGGTCGAATGCGTCGAGATAGCGCGTCGGCGGGTAGCCCTTCTCGGGGCCGGCGACATCGAACCCGACGACGCCTGCGTCGCGCCAGCGGATCGCGCACTCGGCGACCTCGACCGAACGCGCGGCCTGGCGCATCGCGGTGACGAGCATCTTCATGACGATCGGCCGGCCCGCGGCCGCCGCCCGCTCCTTCCCGATCCGGAAGCCTTCGAGATTCGCCTGGACGACCTCGTCGAGCGTCAAGCCCCGCTCGGTCGACAGCTCGGGGGCGTAGCGGACCTCGGCGTACGAGACCCCGTCGGCGGCGAGGTCCTCGGCGCATTCGGCGGCAACGCGGATGATCGCGTCGCGCTCCTGGAGGACGCCGACGGTGTGGCTGAAGGTCTCGAGGTAGAGCTCGAGCGACTTGCGGTCGGCGCCACGGCGAAACCAAACCGCGAGCTCCTCGACGTCGGTCGTCGGCAGGTCGTGGTAGCCGAACTCGGCCGCGAGATCGATGACGGTCGCGGGCCGAAGGCCACCGTCGAGATGGTCGTGGAGCAGGGCCTTGGGCGCCTGGCGGATCGTGTCGAGGCTGGGCATCGGTCTCTCATGGCCGGCGAACGGGTTCGAGTGATGGTACGACCGCCGGCTCGCGAGGGTGACGCCCGCGACGGCTGTGCGAGCGGGGGCTATGCCGGTCGTGCGGCCTCCAGGTCGAGCCGGGCCCGGGCCGCGGCGATCGCCGCCGTGACGCGCTGCGGAGCAGTCCCGCCGACCACGTCCGCGGCCGCGAGCGAAGCCTCGATGGTCGCCCCGGCGAGGAGCTTGGCAACAGCACCTGGATCGGTGGCGAGGCCACGGGCGATCGCGTCGTCCGAGGCGGCGAGAAGCTTCCGAAGCGCGGCCGGCGGAACGTCGCTTAGGAGCCGGATATTGGCCTGCTCCGCCTGTGCCACGAGCGCCCCGACGACATGATGGGCCGCGCGGAACGGAACGCCGTGGCGGGCGAGACCATCGGCCAAGGTCGTCGCGGTCGTGTACCCGTCGGCGGCCGCGTCGGCCATCCGGATCCGGTCGACCGTCAGCGTTGCGAGCATGCCGGCCATGACCGCCAGGGACGCCTCGTGGGTCGCGACCGCGCCGAACAGCGACGGCTTATCCTCCTGGAGGTCACGCTGGTAGCCGATGGGCAGACCCTTGAGGATCCCGAGGATCGCGGTAAGGGCGCTGATCGTCCCCGCGCTCCGGCTCCGGATCAGCTCGGCCGGATCCGGGTTCCGCTTGTTCGGCATCATCGAGCTGCCGGTCGAGTAGGCATCGGCGACCCGGACGAACCCGAACCGCGGGTTCGACCACCACACGATCTCCTCAGCGAGGCGGCTCAGATGGACCATCGCGAGGGCCACCGCGGCGAGCGTCTCGACGACGAAATCCCGGTCGCCGACGGCATCGATCGAGTTGGCGGTCACCCCGTCGAAGCCGAGCTCGGCGGCCGTGGTCGCACGGTCGAGCGAATAGCCGGCGCCGGCGATGGCGCCACTGCCGAGCGGGCTGACATTGACGCGACGCCGCGCGTCCGCGAGCCGCCCCCGATCGCGCTCCGCCATCTCCACGTGAGCGAGCAGGTGATGACCGAACAAAATCGGCTGCGCCGGCTGGGTGTGGGTCGTCCCGGGCAGGACCGCATCGCCGTCCCGCTCCGCCAGCCCGACGAGGGCGCGCTCGAAGCCGACGAGGCCGGCGTCGAGGCGATCGATCGCTCGCCGCGTCCAGAGCCGAAGGTCCGTGGCCACCTGGTCGTTGCGCGAGCGGCCGGTGTGAAGCTTGCCGGCGACGTCGCCTAGCCGCTCGGTCAGGGCTGCCTCGAGATTGAGGTGGACGTCCTCGAGGCCCGCGTCCCAGGGCAACTCGCCGTTCTCGACCTCCCGTCGCAGGCCCTCCAGCCCGCCGACCAGCGTCGTCACCTCGGCCATGCTGAGGATCCCCGCCCGGCCGAGGCCGCGGACATGGGCCACCGACCCGTCGAGATCGTCGAGGGCAAGCGCCGCGTCGACATCGATCGACCGCCCGAAGGCCGCGACCGCCTCGTCGCTGTGGGCCGCGAACCGTCCGCCCCAGAGCCGCATCGCATCTCCTGACCGGGCCGCCGCACGGACCGGCGCGGCATCCGGTGCAATCATGCCGTGATCCGACCTGATTCGGATCGATGATCGTGCGGAGCCGGTGCCGTCGTGCTGCAACGGTGGCGCCGGCTTCCGTGTTCCGTCCAATGACCACGCCGCAACTGGCCCTCGTGACCGCTCGATCACTGGACCTTTCCGCGACGGGGTTGGCACATTAAACTAGGCCAACAAACGAACGCTACGCAACGATCGAGGAACCATGGCGACGCGCGGCACCCGTCTCGACTGGCTGATCTTCATCGCCCTGGGCTTCTTCTGGGGCAGCAGCTACCTCTTCATCAAGATCGGCGTGGACCACGGGCTCCAGCCGTGGACGCTGATCATGTTCCGGCTCCTGATCGGGTTCGTGCTCCTGGCGAGCGTCGTCGGGATCGCGCGCGAGCCACTCCCCCGCGAGCCGCGGATGTACGGCCATCTGTTCGTCATGGGCGTGATCAACATCACGATCCCGTTCGGCCTGATCACGTTCGCCGAGCAGATCCCGTCGATCGGCTCGTCGCTCGCGGCCGTCATCAACAGCGCCGTCCCGCTGTTCGTCATCGTCATCGCCGCGCTCTTCCTGAAGGGCGAAACCGTCACGATAAATCGCGTCGTCGGCCTGGCCGTCGGTTTCGTCGGGGTCGCCATCCTCGTCGGGCTGGACGTCACGAACCTCGGCTCGGCCAGTGCGGTCGGCGAGCTGGCGCTCATCGGGGCGACGATCTCGTACGCCATCGGGAACGTGTACGCCAAGGCCCATGTCCATGGCCTGCGCCCGATGATCCCTGCGGTCTTCCAGGTCTTCTTCGCGCTGCTCGTGACGGGGACGCTGGCCTTCGTGACGGAGCGGCCGCTGGCTGTGGCCTGGCAGCCCGAGGCGCTCCTGTCCGTCGTCTGGCTGGGGTTGCTCGGCTCGGGCCTCGCGTACCTCTGCTACTTCCGCATCCTGCAGCACTGGGGCGCAACCCGGACGTCGATGGTCGCCTACCTCCTGCCGGTCTGGGGTATCGCCCTCGGCGCGCTCGTGCTGAGCGAGCCGATCGAGCGGACCACGATCCTGGGCGCGATCCTCGTCATCACCGGGATTGCCCTCGTCAACTCGCGCTACGGGACGCGGCCGCTGTTCGCCCGGGCGCGTCCGCCGGCTTCGGCCGAGCCTCCGGCCCACCGAACCGAGGCAGGCCGGCCCTAGTCGTCGGGCAGCTCGGCGACGATCGTGACCGGGCTGCCGTCGGCGCCCTCGATGAACAGCGGCCAGGCGTGGACCCGGACCGCCCGCGTCGCCTCCGCG
>JACDAH010000338.1 GCA_013695505.1 Chloroflexota bacterium
GTCCTCGCCGAGGGCGAGATCGAGCTCGTCGGGCGGATCCTGGGCTCGAGCAATCACGCGATGCTGTGCCGGGTGCGGCGCATCTGTCCGCTGCCCGAGGAGTCGATCGTGATCGACGCCGTCTACAAGCCGACCGCGGGCGAACGGCCGCTCGACGACTTCCCCGACGAGACCCTGTCGCACCGCGAGGTGGCCGCGTATCTGGTGAGTGAGGCGATCGGCTGGGACATCGTGCCGCCGACGATCCGGCGGGACGGCCCGTTCGGCGACGGCTCGCTCCAGCTCTGGATCGACATCGACCCGGCCGTCGACGTCGTGGCGTTGGTCGTCGGGGACGACCCGCGGCTGCGCCGGATCGCGGTGTTCGACGCAGCGGTCAACAACACCGACCGCAAAGGCGGCCATCTCCTGCCGACGACCGACGGCCGGATCTTCGGCGTCGACCACGGCGTGACCTTCTCGATGGTGCCGAAGCTGCGGACCGTGCTCTGGGGCTGGCGCGGAACGGCGTTCGCACCCGACGAGCTGGCCGGACTGGCCCGTCTGGCTGAGGCGCTTCGCGGCGATCTCGCGCGGGACCTTGCCGGGCTGCTGTCACGGGGCGAGATCGCGGCCACCCGGCGCAGGGTCGACGGGCTCCTGGACACGCGCCGATTCCCCCTCCCCCGCCCCGACTGGCCGGCCATCCCCTGGCCGCCCTTCTGAGGCCTCGTCGACGCTGACACGGCCTTGCCCGCTTCGGCATCGAGATTCATGACGATCACGGGTTATCCGCCCGGCTGGGCCGGACCAGGCTGGCCCCGACCGTCCGCTGCCAACTGCGGTCCCTCAGGTGCGCTCGTAGACGACGACCTGCCAGAACAGTGTGGCCCGCTCCACGCGCGGCGCGAACCCGGCATCGCGGATGATGGAGTCGACGTCCGCGGTGCGGTGGATCCAGGCTCTGGTGCGCTGGCGCAGCAGCCGCATGACAACGTTGAAGGCTCGCGAGCCCAACCGCATCCACGCCGCATCCCGGGGATAGACCAGGCCGTAGCGGCGGCGTGCCCGGGCGACCGACAGGTGGATCAGGGCCTCCATGTCGGGGTAGCAACAGACAACCCGATCGAGTGCCACCAGATCCGCCGGCGCGATCAATGGAGCCAGCTCGACGAAGTCGCCGACCTCGTGGCGGACCGCACCCTCGACGCCCGCCGAGCGAGCTTCAGCCCGGGCCACCTCGACGTACGCCGGCGACCCGTCGACGTCAACCGCCGACACGGCCCCGGCGGCCAGAAGGCCCAGATGGACGGCCCCGATGCCGGCGCCGATGTCCAGGACCGTCAGGCCGTCGACGCCGCCGACCGCGAGGCCCTCGATGAGCCACTTCGTCGTCCGTTCGGGCCCGCGCCGCCGGTAGGCGGCCAGATCGTGCCGGGCGGAGCGCTCGCCGAACTCGTTGCCGACCGAGCAGGCACAGCCCGGACCGCACGTCGCCCCGGTTCGCCCGTCATTCGCCATGGCGCCGAGTCTAGGCGCGCACTTCCTGGCGCATGAAGCGGATATAGGCGATCGCGAACAGGCCCACCGTCAGCGCCACCATCGCGACGACCTGGGGCCAGACGATGATGAACGACTGGTCGAGCGACAGGATCGACGGGATCTGCTGCTGCGCTTGGTTGATCCCGCCGATGGTCGTCGGCGTCGACACGTCGCGCGACATCACCTGCGGGTTGAGCAACGCCAGGGACGCCTGGTTGTAGAGGATGTCGGGGAAGAACCGCTGGAGGAGCTCGCGAGTCCCGTTGTTCGCGAGGATGCCGGTGGTGTCCGTCCCGGTCAGCGGCGTGATCGCCTTGATGATCTCGAGGATCAGGCCGCCGAAGAGGGCAGTCGTGAACAGGAGCCACGCCCCGAATCCGATCAGCGCGGACGTCGCCGCGCGGCGGATGATGACTGACAGGACCATCCCGAACGCAAGCCACAGGGACACGTACAGGAGCGTCACGAGCACCCACAGGATCAGCCGCACGATCTCGGAC
>JACDAH010000181.1 GCA_013695505.1 Chloroflexota bacterium
ACACTCGCGAGCAGAACCAGGCGATCCTGAAGGGCCTCGGGTTGACCAGCTCGTTCTGGGATCTCGCTTGATCGCGCCGATCCCGCCCTGATGGATGCCCGTCCATTTCGCTCGGAGTCGTCTTCAATCGGCAACGGATGGCGGGCGAGTGGAGCCTGTACGGATCGAGAAGCGACTCGTGATGGAGCAATTGTCGACCGCTGCGCTCCCGATTCGTTGCGACGTCAGAGGCAGGAAATTCCGGCCATGACAAGGAGTTGAACGATGCCCCAGTACATGCTCTCGGTTCACACGGCGGCCGGCGAGCCGCGCGAGCAGATGACGGAAGAGCAGCAGCGGCAGGGCTACGCCCTGATCGCCGATCTCGAGGCGGAGATGGAGGCGGCCGACGCGTTCGTGTTCTCAGCCCGGTTGAGCGAGCCCGGCGAAGCGAAGGTCATCCGCCGGGGCGCCGGCCGACCGAAGAGCACCGACGGCCCGTTCGCCGAGACGAAGGAGCACCTTGGCGGCTTCTATCTGATCGACGCTCCGGACATCGCCGCGGCCGTCGCGTGGGCGACCCGCGTGAGCGACGCCATCGGGGAGTCGATCGAGCTCCGGCCGCTCGCCGGGAGTCGCGGCCGCTGAACCCTGCTCACAGGACCCGCCGATCCGCCCGCATTGCCGGACCGGCCAGCGTTGACGGGCCGAACGGGTCATCCCGGCGCCTGACCGTGGGTTCCAGCAGCAGGTCATCGAAGATTGCTCCAAGCTGGCCGACCCCTGTGCAACGAGTCGTGCGTATTATTACCGGGAGAGCCTCGTCGCCGTGAATGTCGCGTCGATGGTCCAGAGGTCATCGACGCGCTCGACTCGGGCGATCGCGAGGTGGCCGGGCGTCACGGTGCCGATCACCGCGACTTCCGGGACCTCGACGATGCGCGAAGCCTCCTCACCGGTCGCCGTGGGAACCACGTGATCGGGCCGTTCCATGACTCGCAGCGTGACGTAACAAGGCCCCTCATCCGAACACAGGACGCTCGTGAGCCTCTCGCAGACGATGATCTCCTCACCATCCGGCCCGATGGCGACTCCCGGCATCACGGCGATGACCTGGTCATCCACCAGACCCCCTTGAACGGTGACCTCGAGCCCCCGCACGATCCCGCTGCCGTGGAGGAGCAGGTTGTGGCGGCGCTCCTTGCTCCGGTGATAGCTCTGCTCCACCTCGAGGTCGGCGGCCGACAGGACCTGCCCGGCGAAAAATCGGACGCGCGTCGGCGTCGACGGCTCCGTACACCGAACGGCCCGGCCTGCCTCGAGCTGCCTCAGGACCTCGCGTAACCGAGCCAGAGCCCGCTCGGAGACCGCTGTCCGGCCGACGAGCGACTCGGCCAGGAACGCGAAGAGTTCGACGAGCTCGACGCCTGGGTCCTCGTCCTGTCGGTCGGTCCAGGCCGGGTTGATCGCGGCGACACGCCGCGTCAAGTCGCGCACGAGTTCTTCCCGGTCGTGATTCGTCAGCGACTCCACGGCCTTCTCCTCGCGATCGGGCCTCCGCCGGCTCGTACCGGACTTCGCCCGCCACCACCCTACGTTCCCTGGCAACGGCGCCGCAATCAGCCCGTCATCGGGAGATGGTCGATCCCCCTGGCGAGCTAGGCGGGTGCCACCACTGCTTCTCGTCCGCCCGTGCGCTCGGCGCCGATCCCGGCGACGACCACGCACGCGATGCCGAGGACGGCGAGCGCGTCGGGCTGCTGGCCCAGCACGATGAAGCCAATGAGGAGGGCGAACGCCGGCTCCAGGCTCATCAGCGTTCCGAAGGCCGCAGCGGTCAGCCGTCGCAGCGCGAGGAATTCGAGCGTGAAGGGCACGACCGGCAAGAGGATCGCGAGTCCGAGGCCGACCAGCACCAACTCGGGCGTCAGGCGTCCGACGGTCGTCGGGCCGGCGACGATGGTGGCAACCAGCGCGGCCACAGGCATCGAGACCGCGAGCGACTTCAGGCCCGCGACCTCGTCGCCGACGTGCTGGGTGAGGACGATGTAGACGCCCCAGCAGACCGCGGCGGCGAGCGCGAAGGCGACGCCGCCGGCGTCGGTCCCGCCGGTCCACGGCTGGGTGAGGCACACCACGC
>JACDAH010000187.1 GCA_013695505.1 Chloroflexota bacterium
CATTCGATGACCGATCCATTCCAGCGCCTCAACGCGGACCTGACCCGGCGCCGCTTTCTGCAAGGCAGCTCGATGGTTGGCGTCGCCGCCTTCCTGGCCGCGTGCACGGGCAAGACCGGCTCGTCCGCCGCGCCATCCACGGCACCGGCCGCCACCGGTGCGGCGCCATCCGCAGTCGAATCGGTCGAGCCGTCGCCGTCGGCCGCTGCGACCCCCAAGGTCGTCTCGGGCCCGCTGGCGTTCGCCAACTGGCCGGCGTACATCGACCTCGCCGGGGCCGCCGGCGACGAGGGCAAGTACAAGCCCGGCTCGTCGCCGACCCTCGAGGACTTCCAGAAGAAGCACAGCATCAAGGTCGACTACCAGGAGAAGATCGGCGACAACGCGACGTTCGTCGAGACGATCAAGCCGGCCCTCGTCGGCAACCTCTCGACCGGCTGGGACCTCGTCGTCCTGACCGACTGGATGGCCTCCAAGATCGCGGCGAACGGCTGGGCGGAGAAGATCGACCCGGAGAACGTCCCCAACTGCACCGCCAACATCCGCGACGCCCTGAAGGGCTCGTCCTGGGACCCCAACCAGGACTTCCACTACCCGTGGCAGTCGGGGATGACCGGCGTCGGCTTCAACGCCAAGACCCTGAAGTCAAACGGGATCGCCGAGCCGACCAAGATCGCCGACCTCTGGAACATTCCGCCCGACAAGGTGACGTTCCTGTCGGAGGCGCGCGACACGTTCGGGCTCGTCCTGCTCAAGCTCGGGATCGACGCCGACGGCGCGACGACGAACGCGGATCAACTGAACCAGGCCGCAGCCGCGATCCAGCCGCTCGTCGACGGCGGCCTTCGCTTCACCGGCAACGAATACCTCGAGGACTTCGCCCAGAAGAAGGTATGGGCGGCCTTCGTCTGGTCGGGCGACCTGGCCTCGTCCGGCGGCCCGGACGACAAGTTCATCTTCCCCGAGGAGGGGACATTGATCTGGACCGACAACATGATGATTCCGAAGGGCGCTGCCAACAAGTACACCGCCGAGCTGATGATGGACTACGTGTACGACCCCAAGATCGCTGCCCAGATCGCCAACTACGTCTACTACGTGTCGCCGGTCAAGGGCGCCGACACGGAGATCAAGAAGCTCGACGCCGAAGCCGCGACGAACCCGCTCCTCTTCCCGACCCCCGAGGTCGTCGCCAAGCAGCACAACTTCCAGTCACTCAGCGACGAGAACGAGAAGACGCTGAACGACCTCTACTCGAAGCTCTCCGGCACCTAGACCTGGCGCCGGCGGACCGCTCGATGAACCCGGCCGGGCGATGACGGCCGCCCCCCATCCGCGCGCCCCAACGCGCCCGACCCTTCGGGCCCGCTTCGGGCGCGCGGTGCCCTACCTCCTGCTCGCCCCCGGCGTGCTGTGGCTGTTCATCTTCTATGTCATCCCGGCCGTCCAGATGTTCACCTACTCGATCTCGACGGGAACGCTCGAGACCGGCTACACGATGACCCTCAACGCCGACGCGTACGCGACGGCGATCGATCGGTTCGGCAAGCAGTTCCTGAACTCGATCCTGTACGGCGGACTGGCCACGATCCTGACCCTGGCAATCGGCTTCCCGGTCGCCTACACGATCGCCTTCCGCGGGGGCCGCTACAAGAATCTGATCCTGTTCCTGGTCATCGCCCCGTTCTTCACGAGCTTCCTGATCCGGACGATCAGTTGGAAGATCCTGCTGGGCGACGAAGGCCCCCTGCTGGCGCCGCTCCGCCACGGCCTCGGTCTGATCGACGCCAACGTCTGGCTGATCGGCCACCAGGGCATCATCGATGGGCGGTTCACCCTCGTGAACACGCCGATCGCCCAGGTTGCGGGCCTGACCTACAACTTCCTTCCGTTCATGATCCTGCCGCTGTACGTGGCCCTCGAGAAGATCGACATCCGGCTCATCGAGGCGGCCGAGGACCTGTACGCCAACCGGGCGGCGGCCTTCCGGCGGATCACCTTGCCGCTCGCCCTGCCCGGAGTCTTCGCCGGTTCCCTGCTCACGTTCATCCCGTCGATGGGCGATTACATCAACGCCGAGCTGCTCGGCAACCCCGGCACCCGGATGATCGGCAACGTCATCCAGAATCGGCTGCTCGTCCAGAACGACTACCCGGTCGGGTCGGCGCTGTCGTTCATGCTCATGGCCGGCATCCTCGTCGCGGTCGCGGTATACGCCCGGCTGCTCGGCACCGAACAGCTGACCGGCTGATGGCCGAGACGACGCTCGAGCCGGCCGCCACGCCCGCCGTCGCCACCAGACGGCAGTCCGGTGGGTTCCGGCGCGGGCTCCAGCACCGTGTCCTGCCGATCTTCACGACGCTCGCGATCGTCTACCTGATGATCCCGATCGCGGTGATGATCGTCTTTTCGTTCAACAAGCCCGACGGCAAGTTCAACTACATCTGGAACCAGTTCTCGCTCGACGGCTGGGCCCATCCGTTCGATTGGCCGGGTCTCGGCGACTCGGTGATCACGAGCCTCTCGGTCGCGGTCATCTCGACGCTCATCGCCACAATCATCGGGACGATGATGGGCCTCGCCTTGACCCGCTACGACTTCCGCGGACGGGGCGCCCTCAACGGGATCATCTTCCTGCCGATGGCCACCCCCGAGATCGTCCTGGGCGCCAGCCTCCTGACCCTGTTCGTGGCGACAGCCCTCCCGCCGCTCGCCGGCGGCGTGCCGACGCTCTATCCGACGGGCTTCCTGACGATCCTCATCGCCCACGTGATGTTCAACATCAGCTACGTGGTGGTCACGGTGAAGGCCCGCCTCGCCGGCTTCGACCGCCGGCTCGAGGAGGCAGCAATGGACCTCGGCGCCAACGAGATCACGACGTTCTGGAAGGTGACGTTTCCGCTGATCTTCCCGGGCATCATGGCCGCCGCCCTGCTCGCCTTCAGCCTGTCGATCGACGACTTCGTGATCACGAACTTCGTGTCCGGCCGGACGAACACATTCCCGATCTGGGTCTACTCGATCCAGAAGAACGCCCTGCCGGTGCAGATCAACGTGATCGGGTCGATCATCTTCCTCGGCGCCGTCGGCCTGGTCGGGCTCACGACCCTGCGGTCCGGCCGCGCCGCGCGCATCCGCTAGCCAGGAGACCGCCGCCATGGTCGACACCGTCCCGCCGCCGCCCGGAGCCGCCTCGGGATCGACCGACACCGGGCCGGCGATCCCGGCCGCTCCCCTCCCCGACCGCTCGGTCGTCCCGCCTGTCTGGGGCCGGATCACGAACCTCGTGGTCGACCGCGGCGAGGGCTCGTGGCTGATCACGACCGACGGCGAGCGCTACCTCGACTACAGCAGCGGCATCGGGGTGACCAACACCGGCCACGCCCACCCGCGGGTGGTCGCCGCGATCCAGACCCAGGCGGCCAAGCTCCTCCACGGCCAGCAGAACATCCTCTATCACGAAGCCGGGCTGCGGCTTTACGAGCGACTCCGTCACGTTCTCCCCGGCGACGGCTGGGGTGCCTTCCTCTCGAACAGTGGCGCAGAGGCGGTCGAAGCGTCGGTCAAGCTCGCCCGCATCGCGACCGGTCGGCCCGTCATCCTCGGGTTCCGTTATGGCTATCACGGCCGGACCGGCCAGACGATGGCCCTGACCACCGCCAAGGATGTCTACCGCGGCCACTTCGAACCGTTGCCGGGGAGCGTCTACCACACCGCCTATCCCTACTGCTACCGGGCGCCCGGCGGGTCGCACGCGCCCGATGCCAACTGCACCTGCGACTGGGAGGCCCAGCTCGACCTGACGTTCCACCAGTACGTCTATCCCGAGCACGTCGCGGCGATCATCGTCGAGCCGGTTCTCGGCGAGGGAGGCTACCTCGTCCCGCCGCCTGGCTTCCTGCCTCGTCTCCGTGAGATCACCCGCGAGCACGGGATCCTGCTGATCGCCGACGAGGTCCAGACCGGGTTCGGGCGGACCGGCGAGCTGTTCGCCGTCAACCATTGGGACGTCGAGCCGGACATCCTCGTCATGGCCAAGGGGATCGCCTCCGGCATGCCCCTGTCCGGGATCGTCACCAAGCGGGCCATCCTCGACACGCTCCCGCCCGGTTCCCACGGTGGCACGTACGGCGGCAACGTCGTCGCCTGTGCCGCCGCCAACGCGACGCTCGACGTGATCGAGGACGAGGGGCTCGTCACGAACGCCCGGGAGCGCGGTGCCCAGTTCCTCGCGGGATTGCGCGCCCTCGCGCCGAAGTACCCCTCGATCGGCGATGTCCGAGGCCTCGGGCTGATGCTCGCGCTCGAGTTCATCAAGCCGGGCGAAGGCGACGGCCGGGTCCCGAACGCGGACGTCGCGAAGAAGGTCCAGGCAGCCGCGCTCGACCGGCGGCTGATCGTCCTGACCGCGGGCACCTACGTGAACGTGGTCCGGATCATTCCGCCGCTCGTGACGACCGCCGCGGAGGTCGACCAGGCACTGGGAATCCTCGACGAGAGCCTCGTCGCCGCGGGCGCGTGAGCCCTCGCCGGTCGTCGACACCCCTGCCAGCGGCCTCGATCGAGGTCGTTCCGGCCACCCCGGATCGCTGGGCCGACGTCCGGACGATCATGGCCGGCAACGCCGAGCCCGGTGACGAGCGCGGCTGCTGGTGCCAGGCGCCGCGTGGTCGAGTCCGAGGCAGCGGGTCCGATCCGTCCGCCCGGCCTGGAGCCCTGCGTGAGCAGCTCGCCGAGGATCCACCCGCCGGCCTGCTCGCCTACGTCGACGGCGAGGTGGCCGGCTGGATCGGGTTCGCGCCGCGTTCGCTCCTGCCGCGGCTGGAGAGCTCGCGGACCATCCCCAAGCTCGACGATATCCCGGTGTGGGCAATCCTCTGCTTCCGGATCCGGGTCGGCTACCGGCGGCGCGGCGTGGCGACCGCCCTCCTTCGCGGCCTCGTCGACTTTGCCCGCGCGCACGGGGCGCCGGGTCTCGAGGCCTATCCGATCGATGCCGGCGGCCAACGGCTCGACGCCGGGTTCTCGTTCGTCGGCCTCGTCTCGATGTTCGCGAAGGCCGGCTTCGAGATCGTCGGAGAGACGAGCGCCCATAGCGCCGGCCGCGAGCGGGTCGTCATGCGCCGGATGTTCGGATCGAGCCCGGCGTGAGCACGGGCGACGGTGGCATCCGGGGGGAGATCGTCCGGGTCGCGAGGCTCCTCCGGACCCGGGGGCTCGCGGTTGGCACGTCTGGCAACGTCGGCGCGCGGTTCGACGACGGACAGATCGCCATCACGCCGGCGACGATGGACTACGACGAGATGACGCCTGACGACATCGTGGTCGTGGCCGCCGACGGGTCGCCGTCGGAGGGCCGTCACCGGCCGAGCTCCGAGCTCCGGATCCACCTCGAGGTGTTCGCCGCGCGCCCGGACGTGATGGCGATCGTCCACACCCACTCGCCGTTCGCAACAACGTGGGCGACGACGCGACGCGACCTGCCCGCCGTGCACTACGTCATGGCCCTGCTCGTCGCGCCGGGCCGAGACACCGTCCGCGTCGCGCCGTATGCGACCTTCGGGACGGCTGAGCTGGCACGGAATGCGATCGCGACGCTCGCGGACGATCACGCGGTTCTGCTCGCGAACCATGGCGCGGTCGCGGTGGCGGGTTCGCTGCAGAGCGCGCTCGGACGCGCGGAGCGGGTCGAGGAGCTGGCAATGCTCGCCTGGCGCGCGCAGCAGATCGGCGGCGCGACGCTCCTCACGGCCGCCGAGCTGGACGACGCTCGCCTCCAGATGGCGAGGTTCCCGCGCCATCGGGGCCCGTCGACCTGAGGAGCTTGCCCGCGAGGGTAGGATCGCGGTGATGAACCGAGCCGCCGCCGACAGACTCGACGTGTTCCTCGATCGGCTCGACCGGACGGGCCTTGAGGACCTCGAGGTTCTGACCCTGCCTGAGCCTGATCCGGAC
Organism: Chloroflexota bacterium; assembly: GCA_013695505.1. Taxonomy (GTDB): domain Bacteria; phylum Chloroflexota; class Limnocylindria; order Limnocylindrales; family CSP1-4; genus CF-46. Next base: position 5,956 of record JACDAH010000187.1, read on the forward strand.
CTTCGCGCTGAGCTTCTCGACCGGGTCGACGAGGCGGCGCGCAGCGCGGGGGAGCAGCGGACAAAGCAGGTTCGGGACGCAAGGCTCCGCGTCCGCGAGATCCTGCTTCGGCGCTTCGCCCTGGCGTCGCTCCCGGTCACGTGGGTCGGCATCGGCTGGCAGACGCGGCCAAGCCGGACCGAGGATCGCATGCGGCTGATGACCGCGATCGAGGACGCTGCGGTCGCGGCCATCATGGAGGACCGCCTCGACCGGGACGACCTCGCGGCTTTGCGCGAAGGCTTCGACCTCGCGGCGTCCATGCCGGGGACGGGCCTCACGGGGGTGCCAGACCTGTCTGGCCGGCGCGGGATGGCCGCTCCGCTGGCGGCCGTGTTGCTGGCAGCGGGCGCCGGCGGGCCCGGCCTCGTGACGTCGATCGCGGCGTTCCTGCGGCGCCGCCGCAACCGGCTCGACGACGGGTACTGACCCAGCACGCTCACGTGGCGCAACCCGGCCGCGGCCGACAGGCTACTCTGTGCGCCGCATCACACGCGGCAAGCGCTCTGCGCCGCATCACTCGCGGCGCACGATGCGCGCGAACACCGCGGCGCGATGGCGGAGGAGAGGGAAGATCATGTTCCTGTCGAGCAACCGGGGGCGCCTCCCGGCGCTCATCACCGTCATCGCGATCCTCGTCGGTGCCTGTGGCGGCACTGCGGTGAGCTCGCCGGCCAGCGGCGTCCCCGGCGTCCCCGGCGTCTCCGGCGTCGCCGGCGGATCGGGAGCCCCGTCCAGCGCACCCAAGATGGGCGGCTCGATCACCGTCGCCGTCGAGGGTGAGCCCGCGTCCATGGATCCCGCCTTCGATTACGACTTCGTGTCGGGCCTGGCCGTCGGCAGTGTCACCGAGCCACTCCTGAAGTTCTGCGAGAAGGACACGAAGCTCTGCCCGAACCTGGCCGAGTCGTGGGAGGTCAGCGCCGACGGGATCACCTACACGCTGAAGATCCGCCAAGGCGTCAAGTTCCACGATGGCAGCGCGATGACGGTCGACGACGTCGTGTTCAGCCTGAACCGGATCCGTGATCCGAAGCTCGCCTCCTACGTCGGCTGGATGCTGGCCAACGTCGCCGACGTCAAGGCTCCGGACGCGTCGACCGTCGTCGTGACGCTCTCGAAGCCGGACGCGCTGTTCGAATACGCCCTGGCGGCGACCGCGGCCCACGTGGTCAGCAAGAAGTTCGTCGAGGCCAGCGGCGACAAGTACGGCAAGCCGGAGGTCGGCTCGATCGGCACCGGCCCGTTCAAGTTCGTCGAGTGGAAGAGCGGCGACCACCAGAAGGTCGCCCGCTTCGACGACTACTGGGACAAGGCCAACGGCGGCCCGTA
>JACDAH010000190.1 GCA_013695505.1 Chloroflexota bacterium
TCGCCACGCCGTCCACTGCCCTCAGCGGCGATACGATTTGGCCTGATGTTCCTCGATGAGGTGACGATCACCGTGCGCGCCGGAGACGGCGGCGACGGTGCGTCCAGCTTCCGCCACGAGGCTCACGTCCCGCGGGGCGGCCCCGACGGCGGCGATGGCGGCCGGGGCGGCTCGATCCACGTCCGCGTCGACGCCGGCCAGACGACCCTTCGCGACTTCCGCTTCAAGCACCACTTCAAGGCCACGTCCGGCGGCCGCGGCTCGGGCTCGCGACGACACGGTGCCGCGGGCGAGGAGCTGACTCTCGACATCCCGCCGGGTACCGCGATCTACGACGACGCGACCGGTGAGCTGCTCGCGGACCTCGTTGCGGTGGGCCAGGTGGCGATGATCGCGCGCGGTGGTCGCGGCGGCCTCGGCAACACTCACTTCAAGACCTCGACCCATCAGGCTCCGAAGCACGCCCAGAAGGGCGAGCGCGGCGAGGAGCGCTGGCTGCGCCTCGAGCTCCGGCTGATCGCGGACATCGGACTGGTCGGGCTGCCGAACGCGGGCAAGTCGACGCTGCTCGCTGCCCTCACTGCCGCCCGGCCCAAGATCGCCGATTACCCGTTCACCACCCTCGAGCCGAACCTCGGAGTCATGGACCTGGCCGGCCCGGATGACCTGACCGGCGACGAGCGTCGACCGACGATCGCGGACGTCCCAGGTCTGATCGAGGGAGCGTCGATGGGCGCCGGCCTCGGCCATGCGTTCCTCCGCCACGTCGAGCGGACCCGGGTCCTGCTCCACCTCGTCGACGGATCGGGACGCGACCCGGCCTGGGACTTCGACGTGATCCGTGAAGAGCTCCGTGCTCACGATCCGGCGCTCCTCGAGAAGCCGACCCTCGTGGTCTTCAACAAGCTCGACCGGCCACCGGCGCAGGAGGCGTGGCCGGCGTTCCGTGCCGCCCGCCTCGGCGAGGGTCAGGACGCGGTCGCGATCTCGGCGATCGAGGGGACGGGTCTCGACGAGCTCCGCCAACGGGTGGCCAGCCTGCTCCCCGGCGCCGACGAGCTCGACGCCCCGCCCGAACCGGCCGGCGTCGTCGTCCATCGCATCGAAGCCATGGGCGACGGCTTCAGCGTCGAGCAGGAGGGGGAGCGCGTCTTCCGGGTCCGCGGCAAGCGGATCGAGCGGATCGCATCCCAGACCAACTTCGACGTGGAGGAGTCCGCCGAGCGCTTCCAGCGCGATCTGGCCCGGCTCGGGATCGACGACGAGCTCCGGCGATCCGGGATCGCCACGGGCGACCTCGTGAGGATCGGGGCGACCGAGCTCGAGTGGGAGGCGCAGCCCTGGGAGGTCCGCTGACGACCGCGTGGGACGTCGCCGCCGGCAGACCGGTCGTCCCGGTGCGACCAGGCTCGATCGGGATTCTGGGCGGGACCTTCGATCCGTTCCATCTCGGCCACCTCGCTCTCGCCCGCGCCGCCCGCGATCGGCTCGGGCTCGCGCGGGTGCTCATCGTGCCCGCCGCCGCGCCGCCCCACAAGCCGAACCGCCCGATCAGCCCCGGTGAGGTGCGACTCGCGCTCGTCGAGGCGGGCATCGCCGACGAACGGCGCCTCGAGGCGAGCCGGATCGAGCTCGACCGATCCGGGCCGTCGTGGACGGTCGACACCCTCGAGGACCTCGCCGGCCAGGAGCGCGCCGCCGGCCGCGAGCCAGACCTGACCCTGATCCTGTCGGCCGAGTCATTCGCCAGCCTGCCGACCTGGCGCGAGCCCGAGCGCGTGCTCGATCTCGCCACGGTCGCAGTCGCCCCGCGCTCCGGCCACGAACCCCCGGATCCGGCGTGGATCCGGACCGCGTTTCCCGGTCGCGAGAGCCGGATCGTCATCATCGAGGGGCCCCAGGTCGGCGTGTCCGCATCGGACATCCGTCGCCGCGCCGCGGCCGGCGAGCCCCTCGACGGCCTCGTGCCGCCCGCCGTCGCGGAGGTCATCGCGACCGATCGGCTGTATCGTCACTCCGAACCTCGGGAGGATGAATCGATCGTGACCGAACCCGTGCTCGGTGCCGGGACGCCCGCCGACGAGCCGTCGGCGACCGCCACCGCCGCTCGCCCGGATGGCC
>JACDAH010000222.1 GCA_013695505.1 Chloroflexota bacterium
GGGCAGAGTCCGTGTCCGCCGCCGCGAAGGACGACGTGGACTCGAACAGCACGCGGGAACCATCGTCGCTGACCGCTCGGAACGTGCCCGTGCCAGTCCCGGCGGTGACTAGACGCGGGGCGCCGGCGCCTGCGACGTAGACATACAGGTCCGAGCCCGGGTCCGTGTCCTCGGGTAGGGCAGCCCCGAACGCCTGGAACACCACCGCTTCTCCACCGGCCGACGCGCCAGCAAACAGGTTGTGTGCGCCGTCGTCAGGCGGGCTGGGCGACATCAGCGTGACGACATCGGCAGCATCCCGGTAGACGTCCACGCCGCTGTCGAGGTCGCCCGGGGCGATGGAGTCGCCCGTCGTAAAGAAGATCGTGGCACCGTCATTCGCGCTCGCGGCGAACTGACCGCCGGCGTAGTAGCCGCTCGAGACCATTCGCATGGCTCGATCCGGGTCAGCCGCGACGGCCACGGCTGGCAAAGCCAGCGAGATAACGAACGGCGCAACGAGACCGGCAAGCGGTAGAAGCGCGGTCAGTCGCCCCGCGGCAAATGTGGAGCGGCGAGGCATGGGACCCCTCGATCATCGGGCTCGGCGAGCCGGCGGTGATCGTAGGAGATGCGCCGAACGTCGTCTAGTAGGAATCATTCGGTCGCGTGACGTTCCGGCACCGGCGAAGGCGGGCTTTGTCGCACGATGCCGTCATAGTGTTGGGCGAGGGCGACCTACAGAAAGGCCGGGTTGGACTCAAAGATCCGCTGGCCAGTGGCCTTGGCTGCCTCGAGCTTGTCCACGAGATCGACAAGAACCATTGCAGGACTGCCCCAAGGACAAGCCCCGCGAAGCCACCGAGCGTGCCGGTAGCGAGCGTGACCCATTCCATCGGAATTCTCCCTAGTTGAACCCTCTACGCCTGTGCCACGCCGGGTGCGCCGTCGACTACGGCTCCGCGACTTCCAACCTCCGCAGCGCCAGGTCGTCGGATCGAACCGCGAGGGCTCAGCAACCGCACGATCCAGGCGAGCGCTATCGCAATCCCAGGGACGATCAGGGCATCGATCTTCCCGGACGCCGCGAAGCCGATGAGCGCACTTGACGCTCCTGCGCAGAGACCGAGCTGAATCGCCAACGCGAGCGTCGGGCGCCAACGCGGCATGGGCTGGAGGGCGATCGCGCGCTCGCGTTCGTCCCAGGCGTTCCAGCAGCTGCCAAGGATCCGGGCGACCACCCAGAAAATTGCGAGCATCGCGCCGATCCCGATGACGAGCGCGGCGGAATACGAAAGGTCTGACGTCTTCGGGAGGGTCGGAAGGGACAAGATGTCCCAGATGAACCCGAGAATGCCCGCCAACCACCCCACGACGCCGTACGCAAGCCGGCCTGCCTCGGCGAGGTTCGCTCGGTCGTTCGGAAGAAGCGGATCGATGACCGCGACTGGAACAGACGCGATCGCCGAAAGCATCACCGCAACCCACGCGAACTGCAGAAGCTTCACACGACCTTCTCGGTGATCGATGCGCGACGGGTTCGGCTCGAGAGGAAAGAAACGGGACGCTGTGGACGGAGCGTTCGTCGGAGCGGTGTCTATCAGCCGGGCGACCGGAAGCACGAACGCCTCATCGTTGTCCCAGTACGCACCGTGATCGTTTCGAAGACTCATCCGATTGAAGACCCGGATCGATTCACCGTTGACCTGCGCCGGAACGTTAACGTCGCAACCCACCCCGAATCCACCGGCGGGCGCGGGGTCGTGGGTGCCCCAGAAGTCGACCCATTTGAGCTTGTCTCTGACGTTGTGCAACGGGATACGGAGCCGATCGCCCGCGTACAGTCGCGCAGCGACGCGATCTGGTCGCGACGGATCGCACGCGTGTCCGAGCCGCCACGCTAACCCGAGCGCCTGGCCGTGGGTTATGAATCGGTCGACCGCAAGCGAAAGGTAGGTCGGGTCGGTCAGCGTCATGTAGCCAGCAATCGTTCCTCCCGAGTGACCGATCAGGACCACTGTCCCGCAGCCTTCTGCTTGGACCGACATGACCGCGCTCGCGACCGCCGCGCGGACGTTCGCAGCCTGCGCGCGGTCCGCGAGCAGGAGGCGAACGTCACCGAACCAATCCGATAAGAAGAACGCGATAGCGCGTACAAGAGCAAACTCCTGAACCGCTTTGATCGGGACGACCCGCAGGATGCGGAACACGAGGTACAGCAAGAACACGCCGATCGTCACAGGCACGACGAACACCGGAAGGAATAGCCGATCGACCGCGCGGAGGACACCGCCGAGCTCGCCACCGAGGCCCCGAAGAATCCCGGAGATGATCCGAATCATCTCCGACGGGAACAGCCAGCTGAACATGTCTTGGATCGACGGCGGCGACACCTTGGCGGCCCACCAAGCCTCGGTCAACACCCAGCGCTGCGGCGGGGATGTACCGTGGCCGGGCACCGTCAGCTTGACGAATGGTCGGCCTAGGCCGGCGGTGAAGTCGATGACGGAATCTGCAACCGGGTCGTTCGGCGCGTCGATAGCGGTCGTCGTCGCGGACCATTGCTGAGCCAGCCGAATGAGCGGTCGAGCCCACGATATGAGCGTTTCGCCCGGCTTCTGACTGCCGATCCCGTGGACGAATACGACGCCAACCGAATTTCGATCCGGTGGGAGAGGACGATCAGGTCCCGTGCCGTTGTCCGGTTTCGGCGCACGCATTGCGGTTTCGTGTCCACCGTGTCCACCTACGATTGCCATACGGTCCTCCGTCAATATGACAAGGGGCTTACCCTCGGAGCGATTCGCGCGTCAGGATGCCGGGCGGAGGCGGTCGACGAGGTAGTTGATGGTTCCGGTCAGGGCGCGGCCAAGCTCCGAGGTCGGCTCGGCGAGCGTGGCGTCGGCGAGCACCGAGTGCCTATTGACGTTCCATGTCGGCAGCTCGACGACCGATGCGTTAGGTAGCATCTCGGTCAGAAACCGCATCCGTGCGCCGGGCGATTTGAAATCGCGCTGGTAGCGAAGTATCCGGACACAAAAGCCGGCGTCCGCACGCGCGGACACTGCGTCGAGTTCGGCGATGGACATCGGCATGCTCTCCCGCCGACCCGGAAGCGCCCATGGCAGCGCGGGCTCGCCAGACACCACGGCAACGACCGTCGGTTCGGTCACCATAGCGACGGCGAAACCACCGGAAAAGCACATTCCGACTACCCCGACGCCAGGTCCACCGGCGAGCTCGTGCTCTCGCACCGCCAAGCCACGAAGCCAGTCGACGATCGGCGTCCGCTCATACCGGGCGAACGCGAGGAACTCTCGCGCCGTACACAGACCGATGATGTTGCGGGCAACCTGACCCCGGGGCTTCGACAAGCGAGGCTTGTCGACGAGAACTGGGAGCACCGGGGTCAGTCCCGCTCGGGCAATCCGGTCCGCAATTCGGACGGTACTCGCGTCCAGCCCACCGGCCTCGTGGATCAGGATGACCGCCGGCCCCGTATTGGGCGCCCGGTAGATGTCGCGAGTGACTCCGCCATGCTCGAAGGTATCTCTAGTGAAGCCGATCGGAAACGACGCGGCTGAGGCGCTCCCCATTCCTCCCTCCAGTGCTGGTTAACGAGCCTACGTCGGAGGCGTCAGCGCCGCGTCTCGCCGACGACGCGACCGCCATGTTCACTTGATCGCAAGAGGGTCTGTCTCCCTCGGGCCACTAGGTGTCCGGCAATGGCACCTGATGCGGTCGTCGAGTACCGGACGACCACGAGATCGAAAGCTGGGCCGCCGCACATCATGGTTGTACTGATGTCGCCTGATATCCGGCTCGCGCCAAACCGGTGCGCCGCGGCGTTGCGTTCATCGGCCGAAGGCCTCGGAGAATGCGGCTCGACCGACTATCGCCGGAAGCGCGTCGGCGAGCCCAGGAGAACTCGACATGCCCGCCAGGACCGTGACTCTCCGCCGCTGCATCGGCTCGACCCGTTTCGGGATCCAGCCGCACGATGCCCCGAGCGATGCCTTCCCCAAGCAGCCGAGCCAGAAGGATGGGCTTGGGCGGATGTGCGAGACACATTGGAACGCCTACACCTCGGGCTTGGCCCGCGACGCCAAGGCTCGCAAGGCCGTGGAGCCCGCTGGAGCGGCCGACCCGACGGGCGCGGGCGCAACCGCTGACGTCTAGGCCGTCGCGATGCCAGGCCGTCGGGCGACCGCCCGGCGGCCTTCGTCGTCCAGGAAGGCCGACGAGGGGGAGCCGATCAGGCGACATACCAGGCCAGCGGATCGTCGTCGGACAGCGGGAGGGTGCTTGAGACCCCTTGGGGGCACCACCTCCGGTCCGGGCGTCGACCACCCGATCCTCCCATGCCGGATCACCCATTGGCCGTGATGCCATGCGTTGCCCGCGGGCGTATCGTGGGCCCGACCCGTGCCGCCTCGTCGGAGCAGCGGGTCTCGAACGCCTGCACAAGAGGGGTGTCGTGAGCAACCGGTTCGCCCGATTCGCGTCCGCGATCGCGGCCCTTTCCATCGTCGTCGCAGGATGCGGCGGCGCGGCGTCCGGCCCCGACCCGTACGAGCTCGCCGACAGCTCCGCCAAGGTCGGCTGGGACCCGCTCCAGGTCAACATCGGGTTCGCCTACAAGGACGGTGCGACCTCGATCACCCTCGAGCCGTCTGCCATCGCGATGGTCCTCGACACAGCCGGTCAGAAGGGCGCCGTCCACATGTCGCTGCCGGCGTCGGCGATGGGCGTGCCAAAGGAGGCGCTCCGTCAGCTCGGGATCCATGGCGACTCGCTCGACATGGACATGATCTTCGACGGCAAGACGCTCTACGGTCGCAGCCCACTGTTCGCGCAGATGCTGGCGATGCTGCTCGGGCCGTCCGGCGATCTGCCAACGGGCGACCTGTCCGACTGGCTCCAGTTCGGGACCACCGAGGATTGGGCGGCACTGGAGGGGCTGGCAGGCGGATCCGGCGGGTCGGGCGCCGCGCCGTCGCTCCCGGTGGCGACCGGCGGCGATGCGGAATCCACGAAGTCGGCGTTCGAGACGGCGGGGATCACACTGACCGTCGCAGCCGAGGAAAAGCGCAACGGCGCCGACGCGAACCACGTCAAGGTGGCGATCGACGGGACCAAGCTCCTCGCCAGCCCGTACTTCAACGCGGCCGGGACTCGCGCCCAGCTCGCCCAGATGGAAGCCGCGTTCAAGCAGTTCACCATGTCTGGTGACCTGTGGCTCGACAAGGCGAGCAAGAAGCTCATCGAGCTCGACGTCCATCTCGCCGGCACGAAGAACGAGGGCCAGACAGCCGACATCACCGTCACGTTCCATGACCCGGACGGATCAGTGTCGCTCACCGCTCCGCCGTCCGCCCTCGACGTCCCGGTGGAGGCGCTCATCAAGAAGTTGATGCAGCTCGCCGGACGTGGCGCGGACAGCTGAGAAAGCTCGGACGCGCCGCCGAGGATCCGACTCGGCCGTCCCGGCCGCTGCTACCATCGCGCCGATGGACATCATGGGGATCCGGATCCCGACCGTCGTGGAGGACAACGTCGCCCGCCGTTGCGACGGCTGCCTCCGGGTGATCCAGGGAACGCCCTGGCGCGTGAACATCCTCGACACGGTGACGACCGAGGTCGCAGGGTCGTGGACCGAGACCTCCGTCATCAATCCCGGCCCGTTCGAGTTCCACCCCGACGAGGCGTGCGTGCGGAGCTGGATGGCCGGCCGCAGCTTCCTGTTCTGCCGGAAGGGACGGGTCCGCGAGATCATGCGGCCGATCCCGATCGCCGCCCCGGACGGCGCGCCACTGCGCTGGGGCCTGTGCGACGGCATCCACCGCGACGATCACGAGCTCGTCCCCGCCTGACTTCAAACCGCGATCCGGGGCGCTGGACGGGCTCCAATTGCAGAGGGTTGACGCGATCCCCGGCGGCCCGGATAATCCCCGCTGACGGGCCGCGGGTCCGACCCAGATTTACCCACATTTCGTCCCGAGGTCGTGGATGGTCGCGCCCGTCGTCGCCCGCTCCCATGTCACTGATCCACCGCTGTCGCTCGGCCCGGCGAGCCGCCTCCTCGGCGTCGACCCGGACACGCTCCGGCGCTGGGCTGACGAAGGCCGGATCGAGGCGTTCACGACGGCCGGCGGTCATCGCCGGTTCGCGCGCTCCACGGTCGAGCGGATCCTCGAAGCGCGCCGCCACGATGCGACCCAACGGCTCGCGGACCTCGGGGCGACGACCGATCGCCTGTCCCGCGCCTATCGCCGTGGCTACTCCGCCGGGGCCGAGGCGGGCGACGTCCTCGCGGCGATCCCGACCGGCGAGCGCGACGGCTTCCGCGATGGCGGCCGCAAGCTCGTCGCCGCGCTCCTGGAGCATCTCGACGCCGCGGACGACACCGCCCGCGTCGGTGCCGAGACAGCGGCCGTTGCCGCGACCGACCAGCTCACCGGCCACCTCGCCGAGGCCGGCATCGCACTCGACGAGGCCGTCTCATTGTTCGTCGCTGCCCGCCGGCCGTTCCTGACCGAGCTCGGCGCGATCGCCCGCCGACGGGCATTGGACCCGGACCGGCTGATCGCGATCTACGACAGCTCCTCCTCGCTGCTGGACCGCCTCCTGATCCGGCTCGTGTCGCGTTACCCGCGGTCCGGATCGAGCCGGCCGCCCATCGATCCGGGACGGTCAACCCCGGCGGCGCGGGCCACGCGCCGACGTTCCTGATCGTGCCCACTGCCCTGCTCCCGGCGGCGACCGCAATCCTTGCCCTGGTCTTCGCTGCGGCCCTCTTCGACCAGTGGCGCGAGCGGCGCCAGACTTTCCAGCTGGTGTGGACCGCGGGTATGGTCTTCTACGGCGTCGCATCGGGTTGCGAGGCCATCGGGGCGGCGGCTGGCTGGAGCGACCCGCTGTACAGGACGTGGTACCTGACCGGCGCCCTGTGGACGGCGGGCTGGCTCGGTCTCGGGACCGCGTTCCTGCTCGGCCGGACGCGCTTCGGATACACGTTCGCGCTGTGCCTCCTGCTGGCGGGCATCTTCACCCTGCTCACCCAGCGCAAGTTCAACTACGCCGGAGCCGGCACGAGCCCGATCCTCTACCTCATCGGCGCGCTCGTGCTGGCGGCCGCCGTCGCGATCGAGACCTATTTCCAGAACGACCGCTGGCCCCGCCTCGCGGCAGGCGCCGTCATCGGAGCGACCGTCATCTCGCTCGTCCTCATGCTGACAGTGAGCCTGGCAGCCCCCGGCTATGCCCTCGATCCCGCGACAGGAGCCCCGACCGGCGAGCTCCTGCCGGGCACGATCCGGTTGCTGACGCCGTTCATGAACGTGACCGGCGGGCTGGCCCTGATCCTGGGGGCGCTGTTCTCCGCCTACGTCTTCATGCCGAAGCGCCGCGTCCTGGGGTATTCGCTTGACCCGGGCCAGCCCGGCGACCAGTTCCTCTTCAACCTCCTGATCGCACCGGTCGCGATCCTCGTGAACTTCGTCGCATCGCTGCCCGGCGCCGTCCGGGCCCTCGTCGCCGGGCGGCTGCACAGCCGGGTCCCCGCGACGATCCTGATCGCCATCGGCGGCTTCCTCGCGAGCGGTGGCGACACCCTGAGCCGGTTCGGGATCACGAACTACTTCCAGGTCGGCAAGTTCCTCGCCGTGATCTTCCTGCTGGCCGGTTTCCTCGTCTCGATCGAGACCTTCCGCGAGATTCGGGTGCCGTTCACCTCGATCCGCCTGCGGGCCTCGCGTCACGAGCGCGGGCCGCTGGCGGACGAAAGCGACGTGGCACCTGTGCGCGCGGCCGCGACGACCGCCTCGGACCACGCCACCCGCTGAGCTTGCGGCACAGGCGCAGACGTTCGCAGCGGGGCGGGAAACCCGCCGGCCCGTACGATGCACCGGATGCGCGACCGCCCCCTGCTTCTTGGCACGCTCGCCGTCATCCTCGCGGCCTGCGGGTTCGGGCTGCTCGGCCCACTTGCCCGCTTCGCCTACGAGGCCGGCTTCGAGCCGCTCTCCTTCGTGGGCTGGCGAGCGACCTTCGGCTTCCTGATCACGATGGTCGTGATCGCGGCCCGGATCCGGAGCGGGGTCGGGCTGGTCAATCCACTGGGCCTCGCCCGCGGCGACGCGGTCGCGCTTCTCCTCGCCGGCCTGGCCGGACTGGGGCTCAACGTTGCGATGTTCTTCGCCTTTGACCTCGCCACGGTTGCCCTCGTCCTGCTCGCCTTCTATACCTACCCTGCGCTGGTCGCCATCGTGGCGGTCGCGCTCGGGCACGAGCGCTTCGACGCGAACCGCGTCGTCGCGCTCGGACTTGCGTTGGTCGGGATGATCCTCGTCGTCGCCGGCGGCCTCGGCTCCGCGGAGGCCGTCTCGATCCATCCGGTCGGGATCGCCCTCGGCTTCGTCGCCGCCGTCTGCCAGACCGTGTATGTGACGGTCAGTCGCGGGCGGTTCCTGGCGGTCCCGCCCGAGCAGGCGATGGGCTGGGTCCTGCTGCTCACCGCCGTCGCCTGCGGCGTGCTCGCGATCGCGGCCGGCAACGACCCGACGATCGCATTTTCCTCGCCGCGGGCCCTGGCGATCGTGGTCTTCACCGGCGTCGTCGCTGCCGGCATCCCGTCGGTCCTGTTCCTGGTCGGGATCCGGGCGATCGGCGGGACCCGGGCAGGGATCCTCATGCTCATCGAGCCACTCGTCGGTGTGACGCTCGCCGCGTTCCTCCTCCACGAAGGCCTCCTGCCGATCCAGGTCGCGGGCGGCGCGTCGATCCTCGCCGCGGCCCTCCTCATCCAGCGCGGCGCGGCGGGGACGGGCGGCGTCACCGCGACGGCGCCGAGCGCTGGACCGCCCTCCCGATCGCCATTGCCCCGTGCCGATTGATGACAGCCACTCCTGAATTCGCCGTGGCACCCGATGACCTCCCCACGATCGTCTTCCTCCATGGCACCCGCTTGACGGGCGCTGCCTGGTCGGCGCAGGCCGCGGCGCTCGGCACGGCATTCCACTGCCTCGTGCCGGACCTGCCCGGGCATGGGCGGGCGGAGGACGTTGCTTTCACGCTCGATGACGCAGCCGCGCGCGTCGCCGAGCTGATCGAGAG
>JACDAH010000238.1 GCA_013695505.1 Chloroflexota bacterium
CTCCAGGCTCGTGTTCCGTTCGGGCGTCTGGTCGAGCTCGAGGCCCGACCGAACGTGGAGCATGTGCGCACCCCGATCCAGGCCGGTGCGCCGGTCACGGAGCCGCTCGGTCAGACGACCGACGCCACGATCGCGGCTGTCGGCCAGGAGGTCGTGAAGACGAACGCCGCAGCGTGGCATGCGGCCGGGATCACAGGTGCCGGCGTCAAGGTCGGGATCATCGACTTCTTCCAGCGGTCGGTCTGGGATGCCGCCAAAACTGCGGGCGAGGTGCCTGCGCCGAGCGGCACGTTCTGCCGCTCGAGCGGCGCGACATGCGACGTGTTCGGGACCGCGTCCAAGCACGGAACGGCGGTTGCCGAGATCGTCCACGAGATGGCGCCGGGGGCCAAGATCTACATCGCCACAGTCCTCACGACCGCGGATCTCCAGCTCGCCATCAACTACTTCGCGAGCCAGGGCGTCACGGTCGTCACGCGCTCGCTGACGGCTGAGTACGACGGGAAGGGCGACGGGACGGGCCCGATCGACCAGGTCGTCGGCAGTGCCGTGGCGCAGGGCATCACCTGGTTCAACTCGGCCGGTAACAGCGCTGGGAAGGTCGGCAGCTATGTCGGGTCGTATTGGCGTGGGAGCTGGGCCGACGCGAATGCCAACGGCTGGCTCGACTGGTCGGGAACCGACGAGCTGATGTCGCTCCCGTGCATCGGAGGCAGTCGGTTCACCAACGGCCTGCGCTGGAGCGACTGGGCCAGCAACCGGACTGACTACGACCTCTACCTGTTTGACGACTCGGGCGCGGTGGTCCAGAAGGAATCCAGCACGGACGATCAGCAGGCCGGCGCCGATCCGATCGAGCGCCTTTCCGGCGCTTGTTCGGACACTGACTACCTGGGGGTGTATCGCTACGCCGCAGGCGGGGGCAGTGGCGGCGACATCCTCGAGTTCCAGGTCAACGGGTCCGGGCTCGAACACTGGCAGAACGCCTACAGCGCCGCGGTTCCGGCCGCCGACAGTGCGAGCGCGGGCGCCCTCGCGATCGGCGCGATCGATCCGCCCGCCGGCACGACGATCGCCGTCTACAGCTCCCAGGGGCCAACGAACGACGGACGGACAAAACCCGACATCAGCGCGGCAGCCTGCGTCACGAGCTTCACCTACTCCCCGAGCTGCTTCAACGGCACGAGCTCGGCGTCGCCCGTCGCCGCCGGTGCCGCGGCGCTCGTCAAGAGTGCCGGGCTTGGCTCGACGCCGAGCCAACTCAAGTCCTACCTGCTGACCCAGGCGTTCGTCGATCGGGGCAGCGCCGGGGCCGACAACGTCTACGGGGCGGGCGAGCTGGTCCTGCCGGCGCCCCCGTCGAATCTCTGCCCGCCGGACGACGCGTACGAGCCGAACGAATCCCTCGCCGCGGCCAAGACCGTGGCGAACGGAGTCGGCATCTCCGGGATCGCCTGCCCGAATAATCAGGACCTCTTCAAGATCAGCGCGTCGGCCGGGACGACGATCTCCGTCGATCTGTCACTCGTCCATGCGGACGGGAACATCGACATGACGCTGCGCAACGGGGCGTCGACGATCCTTGCCAGCTCGGCCGGAACCGGGAACACGGAGTCGATCGACTATTCGGTCACGACCACGGCCACCTACTACGTCCAGGTGTATGGCAACCCGATTGCCACGACCTCGAATGAGTACGGCCTGACCGTCAGCCTGACCAGCCCCACGAACACGGCACCCACGATCAGCGACATTGCCGATCAATCGACGCCGCAGAACACGGCCGAAGGCCCGATCGCGTTCGCCATCGGTGACGGCGAGACGGCCGCTGGCAGCCTGACCGTGTCGGCGAGCTCCTCGAACCAGACGCTCGTCCCGAACGGGAACCTGTCCGTCGGTGGTTCCGGCGCCAACCGAACGATCACCATCACGCCCGCCGCCGGCCAGACCGGGGCCGCGACGATCACGGTCACCGTCTCGGACGGACTGCTGACCGACACCGACACCTTCGTCCAAACCGTCACAGCAGCCGCCTCGGGAGCACCGGTGGCAGGGTTCGTGGCCAGTCCGCTCGTGAGCGACGCTCCAACGGTCGTTCAGCTCACCGACACCTCGACGAACACCCCGACGAGCTGGCTCTGGGAGATCACGGACGCGCTCCGGCCCTCGTCGAGCTTCAAGATCACGAAGACGACCCAGAACCCGTCGCTCGCGCTGGCCTTCGAGGGGCTCTACACCGTCAAGCTCACGGTCTCGAACGCATCGGGGAGCGACAGCCTCGAGCGGACCTCCTACATCGAGGTCGACCCGCCCAATGATGACTTCGTGAATGCCGCCGCGATCTTGAACCTGGGCACCGCGACTGATCCCGTCGCCACCCAGTTCACGGACACTGCGACGCTCGAGAAGGGCGAGCTCAATCCTGATCAGAGCTGCATCAGCAACATGGCCGGCGCGGCGATCTCGAACACGGTCTGGTACCGCCTGCACTTGCCCTCGAGTGCGATGGTCACGATCGCAACGGAGGCTGGCTCCGCGGACGACAGCGACTTCGACACGATCCTCGAGGTCGGCCCTGGGACGAGCGCGGCGACCTTCGCCCCGATCGCATGCAACGACGACATCGACTTTACCGGAGGCAACTACCGCTCGCGCCTGACGGTCGGCCTGAAGGGCGGCGTCGACTACATGGTCCGCGTGGGTGGCTTCCGTGACTACGGCCTCCTCACGCTGTACGTGTACGGCAAGGTCGACACGACCGCGCCGAGCGTGACGCTCGCCAAGCCGACCCTCTACAAGTCGCCGATGAAGGGCACGGCCCTGCCCGTCCGGCTCAGGTGGACCGCCAGCGACGGCACCGGCACCGGGATCGACCGATTTCAGATTCAGCGGCGGGCCTGCCCGAGCACCTGCGGTGCCTGGGCGAACTTTGGAGGCCCGCTGTCCGGCACGACGCGGGTAAAGATCGTGTATAGCCCAGCCGGAGCGTTCCAGTACCGGGTCCTGGCCTACGACCGGGCAACGAACTATCGGGTCAGCTCCGCCCAGGCCCTCCGCCTGACCGGCTATCAGAACAGCGTCAGCATGTTCAGTCGGGGCTGGGTATACGCGAAGGCGGACAGCAACGCCTGGGGTCTGACGTACGGCTACGGCTCCTCGGGTCGCGCCCGTCTGAGCGTCTCCAGTGGCACGCGCCAGGTGGCTTGGGTCGCCCGGATCTACAGCACTGCCGGCTCGGCCAGGGTGTATGTCGACGGCGTCTACAGGGCGACGATCAGCTTGCGCACTGCTAGCTCGGCGGGCTGGAAACGGCTGGCCTGGGTGGGCTCGGTCACGACGACTCGAACGCACTCCATCGAAATCCGGTGGAGCAGCGGGAGGATCAACGTCGACGCGATGGTGACCGCCCGCTGACGGCCCGTTCCGCGGATCAGATGCGCGGGACGACCGCGACGGGACCGCTGATCGCCACGTCCCAGACCACGCCGACCAGCAGGCCCGCGACGACGACGACGATCAGCAGGGTCGCCACGGTCCGGCCCCCGACCGCCGCGCCCAACTCGGCCGCGTCGCCAATCGCGAACCGTCCGCCTCGGACGCCGGAGATCGTGGTGCCCTCCGCGTCCCGACTCGCCAAGTCCGGCGGTGCCGATCGCCGGAGTCGGGCGGGCCGCGGCCGAGCAGTAGGGA
>JACDAH010000265.1 GCA_013695505.1 Chloroflexota bacterium
CCGACATACAGCACGCAGTTGGCCGTCGCGACGAACGTCATCGGCGTCGTGATCGCCTCGTCGCCGGGTCCCAGCCCGGCCGCCGCGGTCGCCCCGTGGAGCGCGGCCGTCCCGGAGCTGAACGCGACCGCGTGGCGGGCCCCCGTGAACGCGGCGAGCTCCGTCTCGAACGCGGGCACCCGCGGCCCGGTCGTCAGCCAGTCCGAGCGGAGGGCTGCGGTGACCGCGGCGATGTCGTCGTCGTCGATCGACTGGTGGGCGTACGGGAGGAGGGTCGTGCGGACCGGCTCGCCGCCATCGATCGCGAGCCGGCCCATCCCGGAGCTCGTCACGGCCGCGCCGCCACTGACGCGGTCATCGGATCGGGATCTCGGCCGCCATCCGCTCGGCCATCCACGCCCGAACTCGGCCGATCCCGTCCTCGAGGCTGACCTCGGACCGCCAGCCGAGCGCCCGCTCCGCCTCGCCCGAATCGCAGCGCAGGACGGCGATCTCGCTCTGCGGGTGGATGTGCTCCACGTGGACGATCCGGGCCGGGTCCGGCTCGACCAGCGCGGCGAGGTCATTGACGCTGACGTCGGCGCCCGTGCCCGCGTTGAGGATCCTGCCGGTCGCGGCGTCGGACAGGAGCGCATCGCACACGAAGCGGGCACAGTCCGACGCGTACAGCAGGTCGCGTGTCTGGGTCCCGTCGCCGTAGATCCGGAGCGGCTCGCCGAGCAGCGACAGGCGATTGAAGATGGCCACGACGCCGCCCTCGCCGACCGAGCGCTGGAACGGGCCGTACGTGTTGAACGGCCGGACGACCGTCGTCGGCAGCCCGTAGGCGTGGAAGTAGGACAGGGTCAGGGCCTCGCCGGCCAGCTTCGAGGCCGCGTACGGCGATGCGGGCCGCGTCGGGTGGGTCTCCGCGATGCCCTCCGGCGTCGTCGCGCGGTCGTAGACCATGCACGTGCTCATGAAAAGGACGCGCGCCCCTGACGCGCGCGCGCCCTCGAGGACGTTGAACGTGCCGACGACGTCGTTTTCGAAGGTCGTTGCCGGATCGTCGATCGAGTCCTGGACCGAGATCGAGGCCGCGAGGTGGGCGACCGCATCGACTCCCGAGGTCCAGCGCCGGCAGGCATCGGCGTCGCGGATGTCGCCCGCCTCGAACGGGAGGAGCCCGGGCAATCCGGCGAACTCGTCGAGGTTCGTCTCGTCGCCCGCGACGAGGCTGTCGATCGGGAGGACGGTGTGCCCGCGGGCGAGGAGCTCGCCCACGACCCATCGGCCGATGAACCCGGCCGCGCCGGTCACGAGGACCCTCACGACGCCGCCTGGTCGGCCGCCCACGTCTCGGCCACGAGCTGGCGGACCTCGTCGACGCTCAGTGGCGCGATGTCGTCGGAGCGGTACGCGCCCACCGGGGCGGGCGTCGCGTCGGCATACGAGGCGATGACGTCCCGATGCGGCTCGATCGAGGGCAGGACCGCGAACATCTCGCCGATGTCGCGGGCCCGGGTCGATTCGTCCGCGGTCATCAGCTCTTCGTACGCCTTCTCGCCCGGCCGCGGCTCGATCGTCCGGGTCGCGATCGCGTTCGGGTCGAGCCCGCGCGCCGGAGCGACGACCGCGATCGCGGTCGCGACCAGATCGGCCAGGCGGGCGACCGGCATCTTGAACACGAAGACCTCGCCGCCACGCGCGAGCTCGGCTGCCCGGATCGCGAGCTCCACCGCCCGATCCGTGCTCATCACGAACCGCGTCATCGCCGGGTCCGTCACGGTGATCGGGCCGCCGGCGGCGATCTGGCGGAAAAACAGCTCCAGCGCGGAGCCGCGCGAGCCAAGGACGTTTCCAAACCGGACGCTCGCGAACCGCGTCGGACGGCCGCCACGATAGTTCGTCGCCGCGCTGACGAGCTTCTCCGCGAGGAGCTTGGACGCGCCCATGACCGACGTCGGGTTGGCCGCCTTGTCGGACGACGTCAGGATCATCGTGCCGACCCCGGCCGCGAGACAGGCATCGATCACGTTCTGGGTCCCGCCGACGTTCGTCAGGGTCGCCTCGAACGGGTTGAACTCACCCGACTCGACGTGCTTCAGGGCGGCGCAGTGGAAGACGGTATCGATCCCGTCCATCGCCCGGACGAGGCGGTCGCGATCGCGGACGTCCCCGATCAGGAACCGGATGTTCGACCGGTCGCGCAGGCGCTGGCGCTGGTAGAACTGCTTGGTCTCGTCGCGGCCGAGGACGCGGATCACCTCGGGCTCGAGACCGAGCAGGTGATCGACAAGGCGCGCCCCGATCGTGCCCGATCCGCCGGTCACGAGGATTCGCTGGCCGCGGAACGAAGCGCTGGCGGCGATCGGGATGTCCTCCTGCAGCAGGGCCCGGCCCGTGATCGGCCGCGGCCAGACTCGCCCGGCGGGCGCGCGGCGCGCGACCGTGTCGAGGGAGCCGACGGGAACATAGAGTACGATACCGGCCCGTCCGGCGGCCTCGCCGCCATCCACCCTTTTCACGATCAGGACCGCATTCCCCCATGACCATCCGAGTCAGGCCTGTCGACCGCGGACGCACGAGCCGCGACCCGAGCCGGCGCACCTTCTACGTGAACGTAGCGTTCGCGATCACCGTCGTCGTGGCCGTGCTCATTCTCGTCGTGGTCGGCGCGACCACCTGGTACGGCGCCCATCTCGCGGCCGCTGCCACGATCGACGGCCAGACGATCACGAAGGACCAGTTCGTCGATCGGGCGCGGGTCGAGCAGTTCCGGCTTCAGCAGATCGGTGCCCGGGTCAAGTCGGAGCTCGCCGCCGGTCGTCTGACCGCGGCGCAGGCCGATGCCCGCATCTCGGCGATCAGCCAGCAGCTCGACGACCAGCAGGGTGGCTTCAGGTCGGCGATCGTCGAGAAGCTGATCGACATGACACTCCAGGCGAAGCTCGCGAACGAGCTCGGCGTGGTCGTCACGCCCGAACAGATCGACCAGCGGATCCTCGAGGACCAGACCCGCAAGGAAGAGCGCCACGTCTGGCTGATCGCGGTCAAGCCGGTGGTCGACACGGGCAAGACCGATCCGACCGATGCCCAGAAGGCGGCCGCCAAGAAGAAGGCCGACGACGCCCTGGCCGCGATCAAGACCGGCGGCAAGACGTTCGAGGACGTCGCCAAGGAGACGTCCGACGACCCGTCGAAGACGAGCGGCGGCGATCTGGGCTGGATCGACAGCACCGCGTCGGAGGATCCGGACTGGCAGGCGGCCATCTTCAAGCTCGAGGCCAACGGCGTCACCGACGTCATCCTCGGGGCGGACGGGACGTTCCGCATCGGACGCGTGTCGGAGATCGTTGCGCCCCAGGTCGACACGGCGTGGGACCAGAAGCTGGCCGAGGCGAAGATCGCGCCCGAGTCATATCGGGCGGCCATCCAGAGCGAGGTCACCAGGACCGTGCTCGGCGACAAGATCGTGGCCGACGCCAGCGCCTCGGGGCCGCAGAAGCAGGTCCAGGAGCTGTTCATCAAGGCTCCCGATCAGCCGCCGACGGACGGTGCCCTCAAGGTCCGCCACATCCTGTTCTCACCGAAGGACGATCCCCAGGGGGCGTCCAAGATCCCCGACACCGACCCGCTGTGGACAGAAGCACAGCTCGGCGCCCAGGCCGCCTACGACAAGATCAAGGCGGACCCCAAGCAGTTCGACGTCATCGCCCGCAAGGAGAGCGACGAGACCCAGGATCTCGGCGACGACGGGTCCGGCGGCAAGCTGCCGTACTTCGAGCCCGACGACACCCAGGTCGACGAGGCGTTCCGCGCCGCAATCTTCAAGGAAGGCGTCAAGCCGGGCGACCTGCTGGCGCCGTTCAAGAGCGCGTTCGGTTGGCACGTGGTCCAGGTCATGTACGGCCCGCCCGACGCCGACGAGATGGCCAGGCTGAAGACCCAGGCGGCAACCGCCGGGACCGACTTCGGCCAGCTCGTCCGCGACCGCTCGGACGGCCCGAAGGCGGGCGCGGGCGGCGACATCGGGTGGGTCGCCAAAGGCACCCTCGACGATCGGCTGACCGCGCTGATCCTCGCCACGCCGGTGGGGTCGTTCACCGATGTCATCGATATCCCGAGCGACGGGCTGTACCTGTTCAAGATCGTGAACGAGAAGACGGCCGTCCCGGACGCGGAGCAGCTCAAGACGATCAAGGACGGCGCCTTCAAGTACTGGTACGCCGGCAAGAAGGCCGCCGCGACGATCACGCGCGATCTCCTCACCACCGCCGGGTAGCGGCGGACGGCGGTGCTCGACGCGCTCGTCGCCGAGGCTCGTCTTCGCTGGGGGCTCGACCTTGCGGCGGGGCTCCAGGTCGTGGCCGCAGAGCTCCTCGGCGGCACGCCGCTGGAGCCATCACGGCCGGTCCTGATCGTGCCCGCCGCGGTGCTCCGGAGGGATGGCAACGAGCTGTGCGAAGCCGCGGAGCCGGGCAGGATCCCGATCCTGCCGGGCCGTCACGGCCATCCCGACAGCGGCGACCCGATCGCGGTCCTCCAGCGGCTCTACCCGGCCGATCATCCGGTCGGGCTGTTCGGGGCGGCCGAGGGAGCGATGATCGGTGCGCTGACGGCCGATTTGCTCGCCGCGCCGCTCTACCTCGCCTCTGTCTCGCCCGAGCTGGCGGTCGCCAGCCCGTGGGCGATGCCCTGGATCTCATCGCGGCTGCGCCTGCCTGATGGCTGTCCATGGGATCGCGAGCAGACCCACGAATCGCTCCGGAATCACCTCCTCGAGGAGGCGTACGAGGTCTATGACGCCCTCGCGGCCGGAGCGACGCAGTCCCTCGCCGAGGAGCTCGGCGACCTCCTCCTCCAGGTCGTCCTCCACGCTCAGCTCGCCGCCGAGGCCGGCGTCTTCGACCTGACCGACGTCCACGCCGCGATCGCATCGAAGATCGTCCGTCGCCATCCCCACGTCTTCGGCGACGCCGAAGCCCGGACGTCGAGCGACGTGAACCGCCAGTGGGAGCGGATCAAGGCCGACGAGCGCGCGGGCAGGCAGGGCGACACGGTCGCATCCGCAGAGCTCGGCGCGCCACCGAAGCCGGCCAGGGGCGCCCTCGACGGTGTCAGCCGGATCCTGCCGGCCCTCGCCGCCAGCCAGGAGATGCAGGAGCGCGCCGCCAACATCGGCTACGAATGGCCGGACATCGAGGGCGTCCTCGACAAGGTCCACGAGGAGCTCGCCGAGCTGCGCGCCGCGGCGACCCCAGTCGAGCAGGCCGAGGAGTACGGTGACCTCCTGTTCGTGCTCGTCAATGTCGCCCGCTGGCAGGGGATCGAGGCCGAGGCGGCCCTGCGCGCCGCCAACGACAAGTTCCGTCGCCGGTTCGCGAGCGTCGAGCGCCAGGCCGCCGAGCGCCGCGTCGCCCTGCGTGACCTGTCATTCGAGCAGCTCGACGAGCTCTGGGACGCGGCCAAGATCGAGGAGAAGGCGGCGATCGCTGCCGCAGCGAAGGAGACCGCCCGATGATCGGCAACCACCCCCAGGCCCGCGCCGATGGCCGGGTTCCGACCCAGCTCCGCCCGGTCCGGTTCGAGCTCGCTGTCCAGAAGTGGGCGGAGGGCTCGTGCATCGTCCACTTCGGCGACACCCGCGTCCTGTGCGCGGCGACGATCGCCGACCGGGTCCCGCCGCATCTGCGCGGCAAGGGCACCGGCTGGGTGACGGCCGAGTACTCGATGCTGCCGCGGGCGACGGCCGAGCGGACGGATCGCGAGTCGGTCAAAGGCAAGCTCGGCGGACGGACCCACGAGATCCAGCGCCTGATCGGGCGGTCGCTCCGCGACGCGGTCGACCTGACCCGGCTCGGCGAACGGACGATCACCGTCGACTGCGACGTGCTCCAGGCCGACGGCGGAACGCGGACGGCGTCGATCACCGGCGGCTGGGTCGCGATGGCGGCCGCGATGGCGACGTTCGGGATGGAGCGCCACCTCGTGGCCAAGGTCGCGGCGATCAGCGTCGGGCTGGTCGACGGCGAAGCCCTCCTCGATCTCGACTACAGCGAGGACTCGCGGGCCGACGTCGACTTCAACGTCGTCGGCACCGACGCCGGCACGTTCGTCGAGGTCCAGGGCACGGCCGAGGGCAAGGCCTTCGATCGGGCGGCGATGGACGGCCTGATGGACCTCGCGACGTCCGGGCTCGCGGATCTGTTCGCCGCGCAGGCCGAGATCCTGGCCACCGTCCGGCGGTGATGGTCGCCTGATGACCGAGCGACCGAGGCTCCTGATCGCGACCCACTCCGCCCACAAGCTCGCCGAGCTGCGTGATCTGCTTCGGCTCGAGCGGGGCGAGCTGGTCAGCTTCGACGATCTCGGGATCGCCGACGACCCCGACGAGACCGGCACGACCTTTGAAACGAATGCCCGGATCAAGGCCCGGTTCGGCGCTCGGCGGACGGGCCTGCCGACCCTCGCCGACGACTCCGGCCTCGAGGTCGTGGCGCTCGGTGGCGGGCCGGGCGTGTGGACGCGGCGCTACGCCGGCCCGAACGCGACCGACACGGACAACAACACCAAGCTCCTCGCCGCCCTCGAGGGGCTCCCGCCGGAGCGCCGCGGCGCCCGCTACGTATGCGTGCTGGCCCTCGCGGTGCCCGCTGCGGGTTCTTCGGCCGGTGCCGCCGTCCCGATGCGCCTCGTGCGTGGAACGACCCGCGGCCGGATCGCCTTCGAGGCCCGAGGCAGCGGCGGGTTCGGCTACGACCCGCTCTTCGAGCCGGCGGGCGAGGCGGTCGGTGGCCGGACGTTCGGGCAGTGGTCGGCCGCCGAGAAGCACGCGATCTCGCATCGTGGTCGAGCCGCCCGGCGGATGACCCCGATCCTGCGCGAGCTCGGGTTCTGA
>JACDAH010000291.1 GCA_013695505.1 Chloroflexota bacterium
TGGCAGACCCGCTCGAGCCGATCGACGCGGACGCGGCCGGAGCCGCGATGGCCGGAGCCGGGGCGACGGTTGGGGCAACGGGAGCCGGGGCGACGGTTGGGGCACTCGAGGATTCCGGTCCGATCACGGAGCCCCTCCCCGGCCTGCCCTGGCCGGTGCCGGCGGCGCAGACGGAGCTTCGACCGATCGCCACCATCCTCGCGAGCTCGGGTCCGACCGAACCCCACGTCGCGACCCAGACATCGGTGGGCGCGACCGAAGGTGGGACGTCGAGTCACGTCACCCAACCCTGGCTGACCGGCGAGTCCTCCGACGCGCCACCGAGCGCCGGCTTCGCGGCTGATGCCGCCGACCACACAACCGAACCCGCACCACCCACCCTTGTCGACGACCCGACATGGCCGAAGGTTCGCCCGGCGGAAACACGTCGGCGACGGATCCCGGCGACCATGCTCGCCGCCGCGGGCCTCGCGGTCGCGATCGTCGGCACCGCGCTGGCCGTCGGGACCGGTGGTCTTGGCCTGCTCGGAAGGAGCACCCCGATCCCGGACATCGCGACAGCCGCGACCGCCGGGCCCACTGCCTCCTCGCTTCCCGCTGTTGGCGTCCTTCCCTCGGCGATTCCTTCAAATCCGGGCGGCGCGGCTCCCAGCCTCAGTCCGCCACCATCCAGCCTCGAGCCGACGACGAAACCTCCGCCCACGAAACCTCCGCCAACGAAACCTCCGCCGACCAGGACGCCGCCCGTCGCGGCGACGGACAACGTGGCCCCGACAGGGACGGTCAAGATCAACAACAACGCTGGATCGACGACGAGTCTCGCGTCGACTCTGTCCCTGGCGGCCCGTGACGCGGGAGGCGTCGCGAAGGTCCGGATCTCGAACTCCAGCGGCTCGTCATCCGGGCAGGTCTACACCTGGCCGTCCGGTGCGACGTCATGGAAGAAGAGTTGGACGCTCGGTGGCTCGAAGTCGTCGAGCGGAACGCGGGCGGTCTATGTCTGGTTCTACGACCGCACTGGCAATCGCTCGCTTCAATACCGCGACATCATCAGCTACAAGGTCCCCAACAAGGCTCCATACCTCAAGTTCCCCGTGGCGTGGATCGATGGATCAACCTACGACTGCCGAGCCAGTGCGGGCTGTTGGGCATTCGTGCTGGACAATGTTGTTGATCCTGACGGCGACGCACTTGATCTGTATGGCGTGGGCATCCCGACGAACGGCGGCTCAGCCCTGATCGATACATACCCCTTCGCCGGTCCGCGCCAGGGCGAGCAGGCGATCCACTTCTATGGGTCCGGCGTATCGGGCAAACTGTCTTCGATGTCATTCAACGTGAGCGACGGCCACGGCCACCAGATCACCGGGAAGCTGGAGATCCGCAACCTCTGACGTTGATCGGCCGGATGATACGTTCGTGGATTGGTGCCGACCGCCAGGATCGTCGCCCTCAGACGTCCAGTACGTCGACGATCCGGCGACGCACCGCGGGCGCGGGCGGAACCGGCGGTGGAATCCCATCCAGATCGGGGTGCGCAGCGAGAATCGTCGCCGCGGCCCGGACGAAGGCCGAGGCCGTCTCGAATCGATCACTTGGAGACTTCGCCAGCGCCTTCGCCAGGACCTCGTCGAGGTCCACCGGCAGCCAGGGTCGCACCTTCGAGAGAGCAGGCGGCGGCTCGCTTGTATGGGCGACCATGGCCCGATTGAAATTCTCGGTTGACACGATCTCCTGGCGCGTCAGGCAGTTGTAGAACACGCAGCCCAGCGCGTAAATGTCCGTCCGCGGCCAGAGGGCAGGATCGGCGAGCTTGCCGGTGAATTGCTCCGGGCTCATGTAGGCGAGCGTCCCGATTGCCAGGTTCGCGGCCGACAGCGTGCTGGACCCGGCGAGCTTTCCGAGGCCGAAGTCGGTCAGGTACACGTTGCCATCGCGGTCGAGCATGATGTTGGCGGGCTTGACGTCGCGATGGATGTAGCCTCGGCGATGGGCGGCATCGAGGCCCTCGGCGACCGGCGCCAGCAGCTCGATCGTCCGCTTCAACGTCAAGGGTCCTTCGCGCTCGAGGAGCGTCTCGAGGTTCGGACCATCGAGGAAGGCGAGCGCGAGGTACATCACGCCATCGGTCGTGCCCCAGTCGATCAAAGGCACGATCCGCGGATGTTGAAGGCCGACCAGGACATTCGCCTCACGGACGAATCGCTGGCGATAGGACGGATCGGCCGCGCGCTCGGGCGCGATGCATTTCAGGGCGATCGCCTGGCCGGTCCGCGTTCGCGTCGCCCGATAGACCACGCCCATCCCACCGCGCGCGAGCTCGGCCTGAATCAGGTACTCGCCGAACTGGCTGCCGGGCGCCAGGGTCGCCACGTCGTTCCTCCCACACCGGGCCACCGCCCGAGACGGGTTGTAGTATGCGGCGACAGTGGCCCGGGATGCCCATCGAAGATGGCAAGACGGTGAGGACATGACCGCTGACCCCGGGGTGCGCGAACCGGGCTATCACGTTCGCATCCGCGAGCCCGATAGTGTCGAACGCGTGGCGGTCCCGTTCGTGACCCCATTCGTCATCGGACGCGAGCAGGGGTGCGACCTACTGATCGCCGACCTGCAGGTCTCGCGGCGTCACGCCCAGCTCGAGATCCAGCCGGACGGCCGCGTCGTCCTCCGGGACCTCAATTCCGCCAACGGAACCTTCATTGGAGCGCAGCGGATCCGCGATGGGGAGTGGCTGCCGCTGCCCGGATCGTTCAGGATCGGGCGAACGACCATCACGGTCGAACGTCAGCCCTGATCCCGCGGATCGGAACCGCTCCGGCCGCCCGGAGAGGGGCGCACCGCCGTATGCTCGGCCGCGACAGGGACGCGACCAAAAAAGCGACCCAAGTCGATGCGCGGGTCGTATGATCGCGCCGCGAGAGTTCTTCGGCCGTCCAAGCCGCGCGAGCACCGAGTGGGGAGGCTGCAGTGAAGTTGGTCTTTCAGAGTGGACCTCGATCTGGTCAGGCCATCGATCTCACGATCGGCCAAGCCTTCACGATCGGCCGGGAAGCGGCCGATCTCGTCATCGATGACCCTCGCGTCTCGCGGCCGCATGCGCGCATCCTTGTCGGTCCACAGGGCGAGGCGACGATCGAGGATCTGAATTCCACGAACGGCACGGTCGTCAATGGACGACGGATCGTCGGGACCAGCCCACTCCGCAACGGCGACACTTTGGGCATCGGCAACACCAAGTTCTCGGTCGGAGATCCGGCGGTTCGGAGCGGGCAGCCGACGGTCGTTGGCGGCGCCGAGGCCGCCGGCGGCATTCGTGCCCAACCCAACCGCTCCGGGCTGACCACTATTCGGCAAGGGGTAGCCTCCGCGAATCGTCGCGCGGGCATCGCGGTGGCGGTCGCCGCGATCGTCATCCTTGTCGCGGTGGTCGCAGGCGGCTACTACTTTCTGGTCGGCAAGCCTCTTTCGAACGAAGAGGTCATCGCTCGGATGAAGTCGTCGGTGGTCTTCATTCTTGCCCAGGGACCCAATTCCGGCACCGGGTCCGGTTGGGTGATCGACTCGGACAAGGGCCTCATCGTGACGAACAACCACGTGATCCAACAGGGTCGCTCGTTCCGTGTCAGTGCGGACGGGATCACGCCGCGGTCGGCGACCGTGCTCGCAGCGTCGCCGTGTGACGACGTGGCCGTGCTCCATGTCGACGACAAGGCAGGCCTCGCCGCGGTCAAGGTCGGGTCGCAGGCCAACCTGAAACAGGGTGATGACGTCCTTGCGCTCGGTTTTCCGGGAACGGCCAGCAGCGAGACGACACTGGTCGTGACCCCGGGGGCGGTCTCGGTTGTGAAGACGACGTACGAGAACGATCGTGACAACGACCTCGCGTCCTTCCCCAACGTGATCCTCTCGACGGCAAAGATCAATCCGGGCAACTCCGGCGGCCCTCTCGTTGATCGCTCGGCGTCGGTCGTTGGGATGAACACGCGGACCAATTCAAGGCTGGATCAAAACTATTCGATCGGGATCGACCGAATCAAGGAGATCACGGGCCAGCTCTCGGCTGGGCGGGGCATCGGCTGGACGGGGATGGGCTTCGTTACACCGACTGCCGCCGACCTGACCGCCGTGGGATTCCCCGCGGACGCGACGGGGCTGCTGATCGTCAGTGCGGTTCCCGGCTCGGAGGCCGACATCCAGCGCTTCGGCCAGTACCCCTCGCTCCTCACCGCGATCGATGGCCGCCCGATCGCCGACAACGTTGATTACTGCACCGCGGCACGCACCAAGCAAAGTGGCGACACGGGCGACTTCACACTGCTCGCGATCCCGCCTGGCGCCACCCGGGCCGTCGAAGGCACGTATACGATCCATTTCCGCTGAAGCAAGCCGCGCCGGGCGCCAAGCGGATCATCAGGGTTCCGCCGATCCGGCGGCACCGCCGACATCCCCGCCGGAGGCGCCCGGCACCTGGCCCGGCGAACCGCTCGTCGCGGGAAAAATGGACGAACCGGTCGGCGCGGCTGTCGGTGAAGCGGCTGGCTGTACCGAGGCACCAGGGGCGGCGGTTCGCGATGTCGAGAACCAGCCATTGCCGAGGGCGAGGCCTACGACGGCCGCCAGTAGGAATGCGGCCAGCAGCGCGACGGCGACCGAGGTCCGCTGCCCGCGTATCGGGCGATGAACCGATCGTTGATCGCGCACCCGTGGGGCGATCGACATCTGAGCGTCGACCACGATCACCGTGACGTTGTCGTGGCCGCCGGCGGCATTCGAACGCCGAACAAGCTCATCGGCCGCGACGCCCGGATCACCGTCACCACGCATGACGGCCTCGATATCCCGATCGTCGACCTGACCGGAGAGCCCGTCGGAGCACAGCAGGAATCGGTCGCCGGCCTGAACGTCGATCGTCGAGGCCGAAATTGCAATGCGATTCGCGGAGCCGAGCGCCTGAGTCAGGATGTGGCGCCGGTCGTCGGTCTCGGCTTCGCTGGCGTCGATGATGCCGCCCCGCACGAGCTCGGCCACGACGCTGTGGTCCTCGGTCAATCGCTCGAGCCGGCCCGCCCGGAGCCGGTAGGCGCGGGAGTCGCCGACGTGGACAACCTCTGCCGCGACATCGAGCATCAAGATCGCAACACACGTCGTGCTCATACCTCGCAATGCCTCGCCGGCCGCCGCCGCGTCGCGAATGGCGCGGTTCGCTGACTCGATCGCAGCGATCAACTCGGTTGCGGTTGGCTCGGCCGGGAGCCGTTGCAGTGTGTCGACCAGGAGTTCGGCGGCGATTTCTCCCGCCGCCTGGCCGCCCAGGCCGTCGGCGACCATGAACAGCGGCGGTCGCGCCAGAAATCGATCCTCATTGTGATCACGAACGACGCCGACATCTGTGCGCGCCGCATGGCTCGCGGTCGACGGACTCCATTCGATCGTCATGCTTTGCTCATCTTCGCACTCGGGCCCGCGCTGGACATGGTCGATTCCGGCGCGATTCCGCGCGGGCAGGGCGATTGCTGGACCTGCGCCACTCGAAACCTGGCGATCCTCAAGACGTGCCCCCTTCCCAGCGGAGAGGCGAGCCTCTAGACTCTGGCGCCATGGCAACGGACCGCCTGGTCGGCCGCGACTTCGCCCGATACCACATCGAGGCGGTGCTCGGCCGTGGCGGGATGGGCGTGGTG
>JACDAH010000309.1 GCA_013695505.1 Chloroflexota bacterium
TTGCCGGCGCCGTTCTCGCCGAGCAGTGCGTGGACCTCGCCGTGGCGGAGCTCGAAGTCGACGTGATCGTTGGCGAGCACACCGGGAAAAGCCTTGACGATCCCGGTCGCCTGGACGGCCAGCGACCGCTCGGGATCGGGCGAGGGCTCGTCGTCGAGCGAGGGCTCGACGGCGAGCCAGGGCTCGGGTTGCGGCTCGGTCATCGGCGACGTCCTGGATTCGCCGAGGCCCGCGGGTTCAAAGCCGCGGGCCTCGGTGGCGATGCCTAGCTGAGTGCCGGCAGGGGAACGGTGATGTTCTCGTTCCACCAGTACATGCAGACCGAGCACTCCGAGCCCGGAGCGCCGGGCGGGAACTGGTCGAGATCCGGCTGCTTGAGCTTCTCGCCCGCCTTCAGGAGCTCCTTGGCGGTGTTGTCCTTGATGGGACCGGCGAAGACGTCGAAGCGGCCCATCGTGCCGCCAAGCATCTTGGCGAGGTTGTCCTTCACCGCCTGGACGTCGGCCGGCGGCAGATCCGCGATGCCCTTCTGGGGCGTCTCGCCGTCCATGAAGCCGAACAGTCCCATGGCCTTCGAGTTGGCGTCGAAGTACTCGTAGCCGGCGGTGTACTTCTTGTCCTTCACCTGCTGGCCGATCCGGGTGTACTCCGGCCCCCAGATCCAATACGGCGCGGTCAGGCAGGCGTCCCGGCCCGAGCACGACGACGGATGGTCGTAGGTGACCGCCCACTTGCCTTTTTCCTTGGCGACGTCGGCGACGGCCGGCGTGTCGGCGCCGGTGAAGACCACGTCGGCCCCGGCATCGAACAGCGATGCGGCTCCGTCACGCTCCTTCTGCGGGTCGTGCCAGGTGTTGATGAAGCGGACGTCGATCTTGCATTCGGGGCAGGTGACGGCGACGCCGCGGGCGATGGCATTGCCGAGGCGGATCTCCTCCGGGATCGGGAAGGTCGCCATGTAGCCGATCTTCGGTATGCCGTCCTTCTTCGCCCGCGAGCCGGCCAGCATTCCGGCGAGGTACTTGAAGTCCTCGATCGCGCCGAAGAAGTTGCCGAAGTTTTTGCCGTTCGACTTGAAGCCCGTGAGATGGAGGAAGGTGGTGTCCGGGAACTCGCCGGCGACCGTCGCCATCGGGTCCATGTAGCCGAACGAGGTTCCGATGATGAAGTTGAACCCCTTTCGGGCAAGGCTCCGGAAGACCTGCTCCGAGTCGGTCCCCTCGGGGACCAGCTCGACGTAGGCGACGTGGCTGTCGGCCAGGTGCTGGCAGAGGTACTGGAGGCCCTCGTAGTGGGCCTGGCTCCAGCCGCCATCGTCGTGCGGTCCGATCAGGACCATCGCGACATTGAACTTGCCGGAGACGACGTCGGGCACCTGGAGCTGGGCCGTTCCGCCGGCCGCCGCACCCGCCGCACAATCGTTGCCTGCGCCGCCGCTCGCGGCGCCACTCGCCTTCGGGGTCGAACTGCATGCTCCGACCACGATCGTGGCCGCTGCGAACAGGGTCGCCAGCCGCAGCCGTGTGCTCGCCATGGATCCTCCTCCTCAGCCGCGGGCCAACCCCGCGGGCCGACGCGCTCGCGGGCGCAGCTCGCGCTTGACGTGATCGCGCGAGCCTCGATGGGGGCACGCGCGCGCTCGGGCGATCCGCGGGTCCCGGTTCCGCGCGGTCAGTCCGAAGGATAGCCGCCCCAGCGGGCCGCCGACGGGCGATCGCAACCTTCGTCGGGTGGCGATTCGGTGCCGAGCGTCACGATCTCCGCTCCGCCGCGGCACCGGCGGCGCGAAAGGTGCACCCGCGGCGCGCGACGCATGAGAAGGGCTTCGCCTTCGGATTGAGCGGCTGGAAGCTCGCGTTCCGGTGGAGCATCGGGCGCGGGCAGGGCGGTCGGCGAGAGTCCTTCCTGTACCATCGGCCCCGATGTTCGAACGTACCGCGCTGGCTGGAGGGCCGCGGGTGATCAGCGCCAGGCTTCCCGGCGCCCGTTCGGTCTCCATCGCGGCATACGTCCTCGCCGGCTCGCGCCTCGAGACGCCCGAGGAGGCCGGGGTCGCCCACTTCATGGAGCACCTCACGTTCAAGGGAACCAGGCGATTCCCCTCGACCCGGGCGATCTCCGAGGCGATCGAGGGGGTCGGCGGTTCGTTCAACGCGGCGACCGATCGCGAGTCGACCGTCTACTGGGTCCGCGTCCCGCGCCGCGAGTCGACCCGGGCGATGGACGTCCTCGGCGAGCTGATCGTCCGCCCCAACCTCGACGAGGCCGAGATCAAGGGCGAGCGGACGGTGATCATCGAAGAGATCCGCTCATATCTCGACGATCCCGCCGAATACGCCCAGACCCTGTTCCAGCAGGCGATGTTCGGCACCGGCTCGCTCGGTCGCGAGATCTGCGGCGACGAGGACGGGATCCGGGCACTCCCCTCCGAGACGATCCGGGGCTTCTGGCGGGCGATGTACCGCCCGGCCAACACGGTGATCGCGGTGGCGGGTGATCTCGACCACAGCGAAGCCGTCGACCTTGCCGGCACGGCCTTCGGGACCGGCAACGGCGCCGTGCCGAGCTTTGCCGCGGCACCCGACCTGCCGGCCGGCGAGCGAGCCCTGCTCCGGGCCCGGCGCGACACGGCCCAGGCGCAGCTCATCGTCGGCGTGCCAGCGCTTCGTCGCGACCACCCCCACGCCTGGATCCTGGCCGTTCTCAATGCGGTCCTCGGCGACGGGATGTCGAGCCGTCTCTTCCTCTCGGTCCGGGAGGCCCAGGGCCTGGCCTACGACGTCTCGTCCGGGCTCGTCGACTACGCCGATGCCGGCTCGCTCGAGGTCTCGGCCGGGGTCGATCCCGCCCGGCTCCCGGCCGCCCTTGATGCGGTCCTCGTCGAACTCGCCCGGCTCCGGGACGAGCCGGTTCCGGCCGACGAGCTCGCGAAGACCAAGGCGTACATCTCGGGCGGGCTCGAGCTGCGGATGGACGAGACTCGTCATCTCGCCTCGTGGATCGGCGGCCAGGAGGCGCTCCACGACCGCGTCCTCGACCTCGACGAGGCGCTCGCGGCGGTGGCCGCCGTCGACGCGACCCAGATCCAGCGGCTGGCCGGCGAGCTGTTCCGCGACGAGGGACTGCGGCTCGCGGTCGTCGCCCCGGCGCGCCACCTGCGTGGTCTCGAACGGCGCCTCAAGCTGCCGGCATGACCGTTCAACCAGCGACCCCGTCCATCCCGATGGTCCCGACCGACACAGGGCCCCCGCGCGACCCGGACCTGATCCTCGCCCGCGCCCATCTCCGCCTCGGCTCCCTCAGCCTCGCCCGGACCGAGCTCGAGACGCTCGCCGGCAGGGGCGCACTCGACGACGATGCGATCCGCGACCTCGCCGAGGCACGCTGGCGGACCGGCGACGTCAGCGGAGCGGGCGAGGCGGCGACGGCTTGGCTCGAGGGCCACGCCGACGACGTTCTCGGCCTCGTCATCGCTGCCGAGGCCCAGGCGGCCCTCGGTCGTCCGGCCGAAGCGCGGCGACTCGCCGGGCGGGCGATGGAGCGAGCTGATGGGTCGCTCGATCCCGTGTTCGCGGGCATGCAACGGAGCGCGATCTGGCCGGTCGAATCGGTCCACGACGACGGCGGGGCCGGAGTTCTGTTCGACGACCTCCATCCGGGGCCCCACGCCGTCCGGCCCCTTGCCCCGAGCGGCCGCATGGGGCCCCACGCCGGCCGTCCCCACGATCCGCCGCACGCGGCGCAGGCACCGCATCCGCCGCTCGAGCCGGGCGTGCCGGACGTGTTCGGCGGCCCGAGCATCTGGGGCGACGACGCGAATGGGCTGGACGCCGCTCTCGACGATTCGCTCGACCCGACGACGCTGTTCCATCGGGCCCGGGTCGCGCTCGACGCGGGTGAGGCGAGCGACGCCGCGACCGGACTGATCCTGGCCCTCCGTGCATTGCCGGGACTCGCCCCGGCCGTGCTCGACCTGCTCGCGGGCCGCGGCGAACCGATCCTCGCCCTCGTCCGCGGCGATGCCCAGCGGATCGTCGGCCGCGAGGTCGAGGCGATGCGCGACCACGCCACCGCGGCCGATGGCCTCCCAGCCGACGAGGATCGCCCGGACGGCGCTCCCACGCCCATCACCATGCACGAGCCGGAACCCCCTGGGCCTTCCGCGGAACCCGACTCGAACCCCGATTCCGCACCGACCGCGACCCATCCCGACCAGGAGGAATCGTGAACGAACGCACCCTCGTCCTGATCAAGCCGGACGGCGTCCAGCGCCTGTTGACCGGCCGGATCCTCGCCCGCTACGAGGATCGCGGGCTGAAGCTTGTCGGCCTCAAGCTGATCCGCGTCGAGGCCGACCTCGCCGAGCGGCACTACGCAGTCCATCGCGAGAAGGCGTTCTTCCGGGGGCTCGTCGACTTCATCACGAGCGCGCCGCTGGTCGCGGCGGTCCTCGAGGGGCCGAACGCGATCGCTGTCGTCCGCGCGATGAACGGCGCGACCCGGCCGCACGAGGCGGCGCCCGGCTCGATCCGGGGCGACTTCGCGCTCGAGACGGCCCAGAACCTCGTCCACGCATCCGACAGCGCCGACAACGCCGCCGCGGAGATCGACCTCTGGTTCACCCCGGCCGAGCTCCTCGACTACGGGCGCGAGATCGATCGCTGGGTGCTCGCTCCCGAGGAGTAGAGGCGGGCCGGTGGCCTCAGCTGCCGGTCGGCGAGCGTGACTCGTCGTTGTTCGGTGAACGTGTCCCAGCGCCGCTCGGCGGCGGCGACCCGTCGGCCGGCTCGAAGCTGAGTCCTGGTGGCGGGTTCGAGTCGCCCGGACTCGCGTCAATCCGCCTTGACCCACGCGGTGAGGTTCCGGGCGCACTGCCGAGTCCCGGCCCGGATCGGCTTTCTGGGCCCGGCTCGCCGATCGCGGGCACCGCTCGGGCCGCCTCCGGCACGCCCAGTCCGCCGACGCTCACGGTCACGGCGAGACCGCCCAGGATCAGGATCGCGATCGACGCCAGCGGCATGCGGTTGCGCCGGAAGGCCGCGGGCAGGGCCCACAGGATGTCGAGCGA
>JACDAH010000341.1 GCA_013695505.1 Chloroflexota bacterium
ATCCAGGCCATGGAAGAGGACGCGGCCGGGCCAATCCGCTCCGCTCCGCTCTTTCCGGAGCCGCCCCGGATCAGCGCCGACGACGGCTCGACCGCCTATCACGCCTGGAGCCGCGGCGCGACCGCCATCCAGACCGACCACGAGCTGTTCAACATGACGTTGGCTCGGTCGCTGGCCGATCTCCGCCTCCTGATCAACGACGGCCCTGGACCCGACCAGCGCTACGTGGCGGCCGGCGTGCCGTGGTTCACGACGCTGTTCGGGCGGGATGCGCTGATCGCGTCGCTCCAGGCACTTGCCTTCCGGCCCCAGATCGCGATGGAGACACTGGCGGTCCTCGCGGCGTACCAGGCGACCGAGGTGGACGACTGGCGCGACGCGGAGCCCGGCAAGATCCTGCACGAGTTGCGGACCGGCGAGATGGCCGGAGCAGGCGAGGTTCCGCACACGCCGTACTACGGCTCGGTCGATTCGACGCCGCTCTGGCTGATCGTGTTCGGGGCGACCTTCGACTGGACCGGCGACCGGGCGTTCCTCGACAGGTTCTGGCCGAATGCCCTGGCCGCCCTCGACTGGATCGATCGCTACGGCGACATCGACGGCGACGGCCTCGTCGAATACCAGCGGCGCTCGACACGCGGCCTCCTCAACCAGGGCTGGAAGGACTCCGGCGACGCGATCCGTGACCGGGCCGGCAAGGCACCGACGATGCCGGTCGCGCTGGCCGAGGTTCAGGGCTACGTCTACGACGCCAAGCGGCGGATGGCCGGTCTCGCCACCGTCCGCGGCGAGACGGACTTCGCCCAGCGCCTCCTGGCCGAGGCCGAGGCGCTCCGCCAGCGGTTCGAGGAGCGGTTCTGGGTCGAGGACCAGCGCTACTACGCGATGGCCCTCGACGGCGACAAACGCCATCTCGATGCGATCGCCTCAAATGCCGGCCAGTGCCTCTGGTCGGGGATCGTCGACCCGGCCCGGTCCCGCGACGTCGCGGACCGACTGATGAGTCCGGCGATGTTCTCGGGCTGGGGGATCCGGACCTACGCCGAGGGCCAGCCGGGCTACAACCCGATCGGCTATCACACGGGCTCGGTCTGGCCGCACGACTCCTCGCTGATCGCCGCCGGCCTGAAGCGCTACGGATTCGACGAGGAGTCGAACCGCCTGGTCGGGCACGTCTTCCAGGCCGCCCAGCAGTTCGACGAGTACCGCCTGCCCGAGCTCTTCTGCGGCTTCGATCGCGACCAGTCCGCCCTGCCGGTGCCCTATCCCGTCGCCTGCTCGCCGCAAGCCTGGGCGGCCGGGGCGTCGTTCCTGTTCGTCGAGACGATGCTCGGGTTGCGGGCCCATGCTCCGTCGAAGGAGCTCGAGCTGCACCACCCGAAGCTGCCCGACTGGATCGGCAAGATCACGCTCACAAATCTGCGCATCGGCGACGCCTCGGTCGACCTGCTCTTCCACCGCTGGCGGGGGACGACGAGCGCGGAGGTTCTCCGCAAGGTCGGCGACCTGTCGGTCACGATCCGTCTCTGATCGAACGCGAACCGAGACGGGCGAGCACGGGATGGCGACGATCGGCGACTGCATCGCGAGCGCGACCGAGCGGCTGCGCGCCGCGGGATCCGAGACGGCCCGCCTGGACGCGGAGCTGCTCCTCGGGTTCGCGATCGGGATCGACCGGACCGGGATTGTCGCCCATCGCGAGGCGCCGGTCGGGGCGGAGGCCGCGGCACGCTTCGAGGACGCGGTTGCGCGCCGCGCGGCCGGCGAGCCAGTGGCGTACATCCGCGGGATCAAGGAGTTCCACGGGCTGGCGTTCGCGGTCGATCGACGCGGCCTGATCCCGCGGCCGGAGACGGAGACGCTCGTCGACGCGGCAGTCCTCGAGGTGATGCGCCGTCTCGCTCAACGAACCGGCGAGGCGGGCTCGGGGCCGGGCGCCGGTGGGGACGCACTGCGGGTGGCGGACATCGGGACGGGCAGCGGGGCGATCGCCGTCGCGCTCGCGGTCGCGCTCCGCAGCCGCCGCGTCACGATGGGTCGAAA
>JACDAH010000351.1 GCA_013695505.1 Chloroflexota bacterium
GTCCAGGCCACGCTCCGCCGCGCTCGGCGGCGCGTCGGTCGAGGGGCCGGCGGCGGGGTCGGTCGAGCGTTCCACGTCTGCTAGTCTGCCCGAGCGATGGACGAGCGGGTGATGGCGCCAGCGGCGCGGGCGCGGACCGCCGTCGGCCCGCTCAGCCCGCGGGCGACCTTGGTCATCGCCGGCGCGATCGTGATCGAGATGCCGGCCGACCCGTCCGGCTACTCCGGGCCGACGAGATTGGCCGACCCGCGATGACCGCCACCCCCGACCCGTACAAGATCCTCCAGGTCGATTCGGAGGCCGAGGACGAGGTGATCCAGGCGGCCTACCGGCGGCTCGCCCAGAAATACCACCCCGACGTCGCCGCCACTCCCGAGGCCGCGGCCCGGATGTCGGCGATCAATGCCGCGTGGGAAGTGCTGCGCGACCCCGCCCGGCGCGCCGCTCACGATCTCGGTCGGCGGCTGGCCGCCCGCGACGCCGCTGGCAGAGCCGCGGCCGCTCCGGCTGCCGGGACAACCGGCCAGGAGGCGCCGCCCGGAGCGCGATTCACCCAGCGCCCGAGTGCGAGCCACCGGTCGGGCGGACAGGCCAATTCGGGCTCGGGAGCGCCCAACCGCCCAGCGGAGACCGTCTCGAGCGACCGGACAAGTGGTCGGTCGAGCACGGGCAGCGGCTACGACCCGAGCCGAATGGGCGCCCCCGACGGGTTCGGGGCCGCGGGGCCGCCGCCCGGCGAGCCGTCAGGCAGCGTCCTGAACTTCGGGCGCTTCGCCGGCTGGTCGCTCGGCGAGATCTCGCGGCACGACCTCGAGTACCTCGAGTGGCTCGATCGGGCACCGATCGGCCGGATCTACCGCGACGAGATCGACGTGATCCTCCGCAAGGCCGGTCGCCGTCGGAGTGCGGACGCCCAGGACCGGGAGCGGCGGGGCCTGTTCCGCCGGCGCTGACGGCGCCGGCGCTGCGCCGGGGCCGACGGAACGATCGGGCGCGAGCCCGATCGCGCTCAGGCCGCCGCCGTCGCCCCGGATCGGCGAACCACCAGGCCGGCCGTGGAGCCCTGCACGATCAGGGTGAACAGGACGATCCCGAAGGTGATGCCCTGGATCAGGTCGCGATTCGGGAGGTCGCTCGGAATGGACAAAGCGAGCGCGACCGAAACCGCCCCGCGGAGACCCGCCCAGAACAGCACGTGGAGCCACGCTCTGGGGACGGCGGCGGCGCCGTCGATCGTCCCGCCCCGGCGGGTCGCCAGCCGCGAGACCACCGCGGATCCGGCGCCGATCACGCCGTAGACGACCGCGGCTCGCGCGACGAGGATCGCCGCGATCCCCCAGCCGATCGCGCCGGCAGCCGATGTGAGCGCCTCCGGCGCGATCGACACACCCACGAGCAGGAACACTGCGGCGGTCAGCAGGAACGCCACAAACTCCCACACCACGTCGATCGATTCGACGGCCTGCCTCGTCAGGCTGCCCCGGGCCAGGGCCCCGAACGCGCTCGCGGCGACGAGCGTCGCGATCACCCCCGACATGCCGAGCGCCTCGGCGACCAGATAGGTCCCGTAGGCGAGGACGACCGTGATCGTGAGCTCGGCGAGATGGTCGTCGACCCGGCGGACGACCCGCGCCGCGAGCCAGCCGACGGCCGCGCCGAGGACCGCGCCTCCCAGCATCCGGACGACAAAGGCGGCGATGGAGCCCCCGACCGATCCGCCACCGCCGAGCAGCTCGATCGCAAGCGAGAAGAGGACGATCCCGGTCCCGTCGTTGACCAGGCTCTCCATCTCGACCATCGTCGCGAGGCGCGGCGGAACGGACACGCCGCGAAACGTCGAGAGGACGGCGGCCGGATCGGTCGCCGCGACCATGGCCCCGACGAGGAAGCCCTCGGTCGGCGACAGGCTCGTCGTGATCGTCAGGACGACCGCCACGATCGCGGCAACCACCACGACACCCGGGATCGCGAGCACGAACACCGACACCACCGACGGCCGGAGCACCGCGAGGTCGGTCCGAAAGGCCGCTTCGAAGACCAGCCCGGGCAGCACGACCGCCAGGAGCAGCCCGGGCGAGATCGGGAGCCGGACGTCCGGCCCGACGATCGAGATCGCCAGCCCGACCAGGACGAGCCCGACCGACGCCGGCACCGCTGATCGACCCGCGACGACGGCGACGATGACGGTCGCGGCGAGGATCCCGACCAGCAGCCACAGCGGAGCCAGCTCGCCGACGTCGATCAGCGGCCGGTCTCTGGTGCGGGCCGCGATCCCGCGCGCCGGGATCCGGGCCGGCGCCGCGCGGCCCTCACCATTCGGCGCGTGTTTGGCGGATGTTGATGCTCTGGACGATGCCCAGCCCGACGGCGATGCTGATCAGAGACGCCCCCCCGTGGGACACGAACGGCAACGGGATGCCGG
>JACDAH010000394.1 GCA_013695505.1 Chloroflexota bacterium
GCCTGACCCATCGCCCGGGCGACCGCCTGCACGGTCGTCCGGGCGGCCCCGTTTCAGACCGGCCTCGCGTCCGGCACCAACAGTCAGCGGCGACTGTCAGCCTCGATGCCGAGCAGACCGGGCAACGCCGCCATGTCGCGGAAGACCGTCGTGCGCGGGCCCTCGAGCGCCGCGGCGGGCGTGACGCCGCCGGCGTAGCCGAAGGCCCGCATTCCCGCGGCGCGGGCTGCCGCCACACCATGACGGCTGTCCTCGACGACCGCGCACCGCGCCGGTTCGGCGCCCATCGCCGCGGCGGCGTGGAGGAACAGGTCGGGGGCAGGCTTGCCGTCGACGACGTCGTCGCCGCTGAAGATCCGGCCCTCGAACCAATCGAGCAGGCCCGTCTTCACAAGGTTCCGACGGATCTTGGGGTGGTCGCCACTCGACGCCACGCACATCGCCATGCCGGAGGCGGCGACCGCGTCCAGGACGCCGACGACGCCGTCGACCGGCTCGAGCTCGGCCGCGAAGAGCCGGATGTACTCGTCGGAGAACGCCTCCCACTCGGCGCCGACGTCGCGACCGACGTGGGCCTCGATCTCGGCACGCATCGCGCCCTCCGTCCGGCCCACGAAACGCTCGACGATCTCCGACTCGGCCATCGGCCAGCCGAGGCGTTCGAGCAATATGGCGTCGAGCCGGATCGAGAGGCGCTCGCTGTCGACCAGGACCCCGTCGCAGTCGAAGACGATCAGGTCGAAAGGGCGAGTGGTCACCGCGTCGTGGCGGCGAGTTCCGCGGCGAGTTCCGCGGCGGGCTCATGGCCGGCCGAGTTCGCGACCGCCTTCCGTGGCCGGCCCGGGTTGGGGACCCATTCGGCGAGCGAGCGCACCTCGGCCAGCCGGCCTGCAATCGCCGGGTCGAGTGCCTCGGCGGCGGCCACCGCGGTCTCGATCGCGGTCAGGCACAGGATGCCCTCGGCGGTCGCGGCCAGCCGGATCTCTGCGGCGTCGCGGACGGCGCCCGAGCGCGGCGTCGGGGTGTTGACGACGAGGCGGACCTCGCCCGACGCGATCAGCTCGAGGATCGCGACTTCGCCCGACGCCTCGTCCGGCTCCGCCCCGAGCTTTGCGACGGACCGCGCGGTCAGTCCGGCGGCCTCGATGATCGCCCGCGTTCCGGCCGTCGCGGCAAGCCGGTAGCCGGCAGCGTGAAGGGCCGCAGCCAGGCGCGGAAGCTCGCGCTTGTCCCGCTCTGCGATCGACAGGAGTGCGAGGGGCTCGTCCTCGGGGGTGCCAACCACCCCGCCTCGGCTCGGCGGGACGAGCGACGCGCCCGTCAAGGCCTTCGCCAGCGCCACCCGCGGATCCTCGCTGATCCCGATCACCTCGCCGGTCGACTGCATCCCGGGCCCGACGGACGGATCGACGCCGCGCAGCTTGGCGGTGGAGAACGCCGGGGCCTTCACCGCGACGAGGGCGGGCTCCGCCTGCGCCAGAAGTCCGTTCGGCCAGCCGAGGTCCGCGAGCGTCTCGCCGAGGGCGATCCGGACCGCCAGCTCGACCATCGGGACACCGGTGACCTTCGACATGAACGGGACGGTCCGCGACGCTCGCGGGTTGACTTCGATCAGGTACACGCCGTCCTCGCGGACGATGAACTGGGCGTTGCACAGGCCGCGGACGCCCAGGGCCAGCACGACCCGCTCCATCGTCGCGACGATCAGGTCCTGGTCGCCAGGTCCGACGGTTCCGGGCGGGAACATGCCGACGCTGTCGCCACTGTGGACGCCGGCCCGCTCGATGTGCTCGAGGAGTCCCGGGATCAGGACCCGGACTCCGTCACTGACCGCGTCGACATCGACCTCGATTCCCTCGAGGTAGCGGTCGATCCGGACCGGTCGGTCGGGGTCGACGACGGTCGCGGCGGCAAGCTGCCGGATGAGGTCCTCGGGCGAGTAGCAGAAGTCGATCGCGAGGCCACCGATAACGAACGAGGGCCGAACGATCACCGGGTACCCGATCCGCTCGGCGAGGGTCAGCGCCTCCTCGACGGAGTGGGCCATGCCGCCCTCGGGCTGAGGGATGCCGAGCCGATCGAGGAGTGCGGAGAAGCGGGTTCGTTCCTCGGCCTGGTCGATCGTCTCGAGGTCGCTGCC
The DNA here is from genome assembly GCA_013695505.1 of Chloroflexota bacterium. Lineage (GTDB taxonomy): Bacteria > Chloroflexota > Limnocylindria > Limnocylindrales > CSP1-4 > CF-46. The sequence goes on from JACDAH010000394.1 coordinate 2,141, forward strand.
GAGCAGCGGGACTCCTGCGGCCGCGAGCGGCGCGGCGAGATTGAGCGGCGTCTGGCCGCCGTAAGCGACGACCACGGGCAGGACCGTGTCGCCGGGAGCGGTCTCGGCGTCGATCACGCTCCGGACGCTCTCGGGATCGAGCGGCTCGAAGTACAGGCGGGAGCTGGCATCGAAGTCGGTCGAGACGGTCTCGGGGTTGGAGTTGATCATCACCGCCTGCCATCCACGGTCGCGGAGCGTCTCGGCGGCCTGGACCGCGCAGTAGTCGAACTCGATGCCCTGCCCGATCCGGACCGGCCCGGAGCCGATGACGAGCGCGGCAGGTCGGCGGACCGGCGGCGCCTCGGGCTCCGAGCCCGCCGCGGCATACGTTGAATAGAAGTACGGAGTCTCGGCGGCGAACTCGGCCGCGCACGTGTCGACCATCGCGTACCCCGGCCGGAGCCCGAGGACCTGGCGGGCCGCCCGGATGGACTCGTCGTCGATGCCGGCCATCGTCGCCAGCTCGTGATCGCCGAAGCCGGCTCGCTTGACGGTGGCGAGGAGAGTCGCCGCCTCGGCGTCGGTCGGATCGGCGAGACGTCCCCCGAACGCCCGGACCTCGAGCTCGAGCGCGACGCTCCGGCCCATCTCCGCGAGAAACCACGGCGCGATCCCGGTCGCCGCCTGGATCGTCGCTTCGGGGATGCCCCGACGCAGGAGCCCGAGGAGCCGCCACAGCCGCGAGTCCGACGGGGCCAGGAAGCGGCGAAGGACGATCGGCGCCGCGGACCGCTGGGCGTGGCGTGTCGATTCGCAGGCCTGGCCGGTCTCGTCGATCCAGCGGATCGGCTCGTCGTCGGCGGCGGCATCGAGGTCGTCGTTGCCGATCAGCCCATGGCGCCCGCCGTAGACCCCTGCGAGGTAGTCGAAGCTCGGCGTCCAGCTCGGGTCCTCGGCCAGCGGCCCGGCACCTGCCTGCTCGAGCCCCCGAAGGGCCTTGTTCAGCGCCGAACCGAAGGTCCGATCGATTGCCATCACCTCGCCGGTCGCCTTCATCTGGCTGCCCAGGCTCCGGTCGGCGCTCGGG
>JACDAH010000403.1 GCA_013695505.1 Chloroflexota bacterium
GAATCGAAGCGGCCGTCGCCCGAAGGAGGCCCACCTGTCGACCTCGAGACGTTGTCGTTCCCGACGCTGAGCTCGACTCGAGAGCGGATCGTCGCGGCACTCATCGCGACGAGCGGGCGTGCTGACGCGTTCGAGCGTCTCCACGTTCGGCCGTCGAAGGCGCCCGACGTCGGGCGAGACGCTCGCGTGCTCGAGCTGCCGGCACGGCCGGTCCTCGAGCTCTACACCGGGCCGCTGCACGAGGGCCTCGACGCCGCCCGCTTGTCCGGCGCGGCGGCCGAGCGGGCGGCGCGCGATGTCGTGGTGGTCTCGCCTCTCTGGGGCGCACTTCGGTCAAGGGACCGGATCCCGCGCTATCGCCTGCACGTCTGCTCGCGCCTCGTCGGGATGGATCGCCTCGAGCCGACCTGGCGGGCGCTCCTTCCTGGCGTGCTCGCTGAGGCCGCTGGCCGAGCCGGCCTGATCGTCGATCTCCGCTCACCCAGCCTGCAGGCGATGGGCATGCCGGCCGATCTGGCCGACCGAACGGTCACCCTCCGGGTCGATCAAGGCCCGGCCGGCCACCGGATAGGCGACGTCGTCGCAAAGCGAGTCCGCGGCGAGGCGGCCCACCACCTCCTGGAGTCCGCCGCTGAGCCGATGGATCCGGACGCCCTCGCCGATGTCCTGGCCGATCGTTGGCCGGTCCGACTCGACGCGCCGGAACGGCCCGGGAAGCCGTGGACGATGATCCTCTCCGTTGCGGAGTAGCCAGCCCAGCTGGACGTCGTTTGGTGACCCGCAGGCCGCCAGCCCGTACGCCTGCCGCCGGCCGGGGCCGCGGCCACGATTCTCCCCGCCCACACGCCGCCGCGCGCGCCGCCGCCTGCGATTCTCGCCCCAGGTAAACATGAGACCAAATTTTCGTTCCTGACCCGCCCGAGCGCGCGATTCGGACCGGTTTCTGCACAGGATTCACGCCCTGCGTGCAGGTCGCGCTCGATCGGGGCCCGGATCGGCAGAACGCGTCGCATTTGCTCGCCCCACGAGAATCCTGACGGGCCCCGCTCCCCGGGCTCGGAGCCGCGAGGCATCGAGGCGCAGTATCGGTTTCCGGGCGATGAGCGTCGTGCGTCTCGGACGTCGTCCGGACCGACTGAGGCCCGTATGATGCCGCGATGGATCGCGCCGACATCGACGTCCGGAATGCGACCTATCGGCAGTTCGTGACGTTGGGTCGAGCGGCGACAGCTGCCGAGGTCGCGGTGGCGGCCGGGCTCGCCGCGGATGCCGTCCAGGCCTCGTGGCGGCGACTCCACGACGCCCACGCCCTCGTCCTCGACGATGCCGGCTCGATCCGCATGGCGAACCCGTTCGCCGCTCGCGCGACCGACTTCCAGGTGGAGGCGGCCGGCCGTTCGTGGTACGCCAACTGTGCCTGGGACGCGTTCGGAATCGGTGCCGCCCTTGGCGTTGACAGTCGCTTCGAGACGCACTGCGCCGACTGCGGCGAGACAATCCCGATCACCGTCCGGGACGGTCGGCCCGACGACACCTCGCCTGTCTGGCATGTCCTCGTGCCGGCGGCGCGCTGGTGGGCCGACATCGGCTTCACCTGAGGCACGATGTTGCTCTTCCGGTCGGAAGACCACCTCGATCGCTGGCTCGCCGGACGTGCGCCAGGCGCAACGACCTCGATCTCGACGCTGGCGAAGCTCGCCGCCGCCTGGTGGGGCGACCGGCTGTCGCCGGATTGGCGCCCGCACACTCGCGAGCAGAACCAGGCGATCCTGAAGGGCCTCGGGTTGACCAGCTCGTTCTGGGATCTCGCTTGATCGCGCCGATCCCGCCTGATGGACGCCCGTCCTTTCGCTGGGAGTCGTGTTCATACGGCAACGGATGGCCGACGGGTGGAGGCTGTACGGATCGACAAGCGACTCGTGATGGAGCAATTGTCGACCGCTGTGCTCCCGATTCGTTGCGACGTCAGAGGCAGGAGATTCCGGCCATGACAAGGAGTTGAACGATGCCCCAGTACATGCTCTCGGTTCGCACCGCGGCCGGCGAACCGCGCGAGTCGATGACGGAAGAGCAGCAGCGGCAGGGCTACGCCCTGATCGCCGATCTCGAGGCCGAGATGGAGGCGGCCGACGCGTTCGTGTTCTCAGCCCGATTGAGCGACGCCGGCGAGGCGACGGTGATCCGCCGCGGCGCCGGCCGACCGAAGAGCACCGACGGCCCGTTCGCCGCTCGCGCGACCGACTTCCAGGTGGAGGCGGCCGGCCGTTCGTGGTACGCCAACTGTGCCTGGGACGCGTTCGGAATCGGTGCCGCCCTTGGCGTTG
>JACDAH010000415.1 GCA_013695505.1 Chloroflexota bacterium
GGGCACGTCCTGGGCATCGCCGCTGCGGCCACCTCGATCGCGGTCCTCGGGGCAGTCCCGTTGGCCACGGCGGCGCTCGCGTCGAGCGTCATGGCCGTCGGTGCGCTCGTGATGCTCGACACCCTCAACATCACGGCTCTCCAACAGGCCCTTCCGGGGTCGGCTCACGGTCGTGCGTTCGGAATCCTCCATACGTCCGCTGCGATCTGGCTGATCGCAGGGTCGTCCATCCCCCCGATCGTCGCCAGTCTGGCGGGGATCCAGGTTGGTGTGCTGTTGACCGCGGGCATGGTGGCCTGCCTCGGCATCGGCTCGCTCGGGCTCGGCCGTTGGAGCGCGCGAATTCGCGATCTCGACGCGGTCGATCTCCCACGGAACCCAGCCGCCGGCGTGGCGGACGGACTGGCCGCGTAAGCATAATGGGGACGATGTGGGGATGGTCGAGGGAGGCCGCCAGACGGCTCTCGGCCAGGAACCGGGTTCTGAACCGGGCGTCGCTCCCGAGCTCGGTCGGCAGGAGCTTCAGGGCGACCGGGCGATCGAGCGTGGCATGGGTCGCCAACCAGACCTCGCCCATCCCGCCCCGGCCAAGCAGTCGCTCGATCCGATATGGGCCAAAGGACGTGCCGGTGTTCAGGGCCATCGCCGCATATGGACCGGGAGCGCCCGATTGCGGTGGGCAGCGGTCGCAGCTAGGGATGGGCTGGTTTCCCGATGTCGGTGTCTTGATCGCCGAGCACCATCACGGGACCGGTGATGTGCCGTCGGTGGGCTGGCCGGCCGACTAAGCCAACTGTCAAGGAGTCCAGATCATGAAGGTGCAGCTGTCTCGGTGGATAGCCATCGCGGCAGCGCGTCGAGTTCGCTCGTCGAACGAACGGCCGATCCGGCGAAGCGCCCGCCGCCTACACCGATTCGGACTCGTCGCGACACTCGTCGGCAATGTCATGGTTGGGCTCGATTACGCCACCCTCAAGGAAGCTCCGCCGCCCGCGATCTTGGTCCAGGCCGGAAAGCCGGTGCGCGGCATCTCGGGAGAAGGCGATTGCCGGTTGGAAATCGACCTGCCCGTGGATGCGGCCGCCGGCGCGGCCGGCGGCCCGGCGCGCGACCAGCCCGACGGAGGCCCACGGGCAGCCTGAGCCACCTTCTCTGCCCTGGCCGAGAGCAGGACGTGCACGGGAAGGGGGTACGAACCGCTCCCATCGATGGCCCAGGGACGGATGGTCCATTTTGCCTTCGCGAAAGTGGCGTAGATCGGGACGGCTCGCGCGTTCGCCGCGGAGTCCGGCTTCAGGCCCCCATGGGAGGGCCTGGATCTCTGGGCGGAGGTGGACCGGATCGAGATCGGTCAAAGGGATGTGGCTCCAACGTTGTCGGGTGATCGTCGTCGGATGTCGTCCGGGGTCGGTCTGAACGGCGCCGGTCGACACCACGAGGTCTTGCCATTGGTGGCTCCGCTGTCCGATGGCTGGCTCCTGCTGGGTCGACCCGGTCAGGCGATCTGGCGGAGCCGGCCGGTTCCGACGTCGAAGACGACCCCGCTGACCGGCACGTTCTTGACCCACGGATGGGCGCGGATCCGTTCGACCTGGGCCCGCAGGTTCGCCTCGAGGTCGATGAAGGGATGGAGAGGCAGGTCGACGGCCTTCCCGGTCTCGCTTGCGATCTGGTCGCGAACCGGTCCGTCCTCGAAGGTCAGCATCCCGCAGCCGGTGTGCTCGACGACGATGACCTCCTCGGTCCCGAGAAGGCGCTGGCTGATGACGAGGGAACGGATGGGGTCCTCGGTGGCGAGGCCACCCGCGTTCCGGATGATGTGCGCGTCGCCGGTTCGAAGGCCGAGCACGTCCTCGACGGTCAGCCGGGCGTCCATGCAGGCCAGGACGGCGAGCTTCCGGCCCGGAGGGAGGGGCAGGCTCGACCGGTCGAACTGTGCGGCGTAGCGGTCGTTCTCCGCCAACGCCCGGGTGAGCTGGGTAGGCGGAGCGGAAGTCGTCGGAGAAGGGGATGTTGTCACAGGAGATCCTCATGAGCGGATGGACGGCCCGGGTGCCCTGGGAGGGCGGCAGCGGTCAGGTCTGGCGGTCACCCGTCGTGTCAGTCGGAGGAAACAAAAAAACCGCAGCTCCTGCCGTCAGGAACCGCGGCCCCGGGACCTCGTCTGGAGTCCCGCGCCATCACCTCAGGTTGCGCGTGACCTCAGACCCCATCCTCCGCACGGCGGGGCCGCCAGCGCGTACACATGTTCCGGGACGGTCGGGTAGGGGTCATCGCCCGGCGATGCTGGACGATCCCGGCCTGTTTCGTCAACCCCGGCCACCGATTCGCAACCTTCCGATGCGCGGGCCGGAGGAGCGCTAGTGTTCGCGCCGTGACCGCAATTCCACGCTCGTTCCGGGCCTATATCGCCGAGAAGGTGGACGACCGGGTCGAGCGCGGCGTCCGCTCCCTCGCCGCCTCCGACCTGCCGCCCGGTGAGGTCGAGATCCGGGTGGAGTGGTCGTCGGTCAACTACAAGGACGGCCTCGCGACCCGGGCCGACGGCAAGGTCGCCCGGATCAGCCCGTTGATCCCGGGGATCGACCTGGCCGGGAAAGTCGTCTCGTCGGCAGATCCCGCACTGGCGGTCGGCGCGACGGTCCTTGCCCACGGCTACGATCTCGGGGTCGCCCGCCACGGCGGCTACAGCGAGTTCCAGCGCGTCCCGGCGGGCTGGGTCGTGCCCCTCGACGCCAGCCTCGACCCGCGCGAGGCGATGGCCATCGGGACGGCCGGGTTCACTGCGGCGATGTCGGTCATCGCCCTCGAGGACCGCGGACTGCGGCCGGGCGACGGCCCCGTCCTCGTGACCGGCGCCAGCGGCGGGGTTGGCTCGACGGCGGTTGCGATCCTCGCCCAGCGCGGCCACGAAGTCTGGGCGGCAACGGGCAAGCCCGACGAGGAGGCACGGCTCCGAACCCTCGGCGCGACGGGCGTCCTCAGCCGGGATGACGTCACGGCATCGGGCAAACCGCTCGAGTCGGAGCGCTGGGCGGGAGCGGTCGACGCGGTCGGTGCGGCAACGCTGCCATACGTCCTGCGGACCCTACGGACCGGCGCCGCGGTCGCGTCGAGCGGCAACGCCAGCGGCCCGAAGCTCGAGACCACGGTCTTCCCGTTCATCCTCCGCGGCGTGGCCCTGCTTGGGATGGACTCGGCCCAGATGGCGATCGAGCGCCGCCGGGCCATCTGGGCGCGGCTGGCCGATGACCTCCGGCCGCGCGGAACGGGCGACGCGGTGACCGACGTCGACCTCGACACCCTCGACGGCGCGCTCGACGCGATCGTGGCCGGCGCCGCCCGCGGTCGCTGGGTGGTCCGCGTCAGCGACTGAGACTGGTCGACGGCTCAGCGATGGGTCGCGGGGCTGCCGCCCGGCCGAAACCGGCCGCCAGAGCCGATGGCGAGCAACCCGATGCCGGCGATCGCCGCCAGCATCAGGC
>JACDAH010000427.1 GCA_013695505.1 Chloroflexota bacterium
CCCCGGCGCTTCTCGGCTGGTGGCTCCTCACCTCAGCCCGCTGGCGCGCGGTGCGCTGGGCGATCGCGGCCGGGCTGGTCGTGCTCGCGGTCAGCCTGGCGGGCGCCGGGCTTGACGCGCACGTGCGCTACCTCGGCGTGGTGCGCGAGACGGCTGCGATCGGGGCGCGGCCTCTCAGCCTCGCCGGCATGGCTGTCTTCGTGGGAATTCCCGCGGCGATCGCAAACCTCCTGCCGAGCATCACGCTGATCGGTGGCGTCGTCGCGACGGCGGCGCTCCGAAAGCGTCCGGCCATCGCGTTCGGCGCGACGGTCCTGGCGATGGTCTTTGGATCGCCGACGGTCAGCATCAACTGGTTCATCTACCTGCTCGCCCTCCTGGCCCCGGTCGTCTGGCCCCTGGCGAAGGCGACACGGTCGCGGGACGGGCTCCCACCGGTGGCCGTCCCGGCGGTCAGCCCGCTCGCGTCGGTGCCGGAGCCGCCTCGGTGAAGCCGGAGCGGACGAACCACTCCGCCGTGCGGCTGAGGCCGGTTTCGAGCGTGACCTGCGGCGTCCAGCGCAGCATCCGCCGCGCCTTCTCGATGTTGACGACACGACGACGGATATTGTCGATGTCGCGTCGGTCGATGTGGCGCAGCTCGACGGGCACATCGAGGGCCCGACCGATCGCGAGGGCCAGCCCGTTGACCGATGTCTCGATCCCGGTCCCGACGTTGAAGACCTCGCCTTCGGCCCGCGGCCGGATCGCGGCCAGCATCGTCGCCTCGACGGCGTCATCGACGTAGGTGTAGTCGCGACTCTGCTCGCCGTCGCCGTGGATCGACAGGGGTCGGCCGGCGTGGGCATCGACGAGGAACTTGGAGACGACGCCGCAATAGGGATTGTCGGGCCGCTGGCCGGGGCCGTAGACGTTGCTGTAGCGGACGCACGCGGTCGGCAGGCCGTAGCTCTCGTAGAACGCCTGGGCGTAGTTCTCGCCGCCGAGCTTGCTCACCGCGTACGGTGTCAACGGGACGAGGAAGTCGTCCTCGTTGATCGGGATCGAGCGCGGGTTGCCGTAGACCGAGGCGGACCCGGTGTAGACGACGCGATCGACCTTGTTCTCGCGGGCCGCGAGGAGGACATTCAGCGTGCCGCCGATGTTGGTCGCGAAGTCGTCCCGCGGGTTCGTCGTCGAGGCGATGATGTTCCGCGCGGCAAGGTGGAAGACCAGACTGTTCGCGGCGACCAGCTCGTCGACCAGCTTGGCGTCGGTGACGCTGCCCTCGATGAACTCGGCGCCGGTCGGGATCGTCTCGGCCTTGCCCGTGAACAGGTCGTCGAGGACGGTCACCCGGGCGCCCGCCTCGACGAGCTTGCGGGTGAGCTCACCCCCGACGAAGCCGGCGCCACCGGTCACGAGGATCCGGCGTCCACCGAAGGAGCGCTCGGGCGAGGTCATCATCGTTTGACTCCGGTTCTGAGCAGCAGCGCCGGCCGGAACAGGCGCCACCAGTCCTTGAGGCCGCGCATCTTCGTGTAGCCCTCCTTGACGTGGTACACGACGGTGCACGGATGCTCGATCACGCGGTACTTGCCGCGGATCGCCTTGTAGAGAACGTAGGGTTCCAGGTCATAACTGTCGAGCCACGACTGGTCGATGTCGACGCTCGGGTGGTCGAGGATGGCGCTCCGGAAGATCCGGAAGCCGTTCGTCGCGTCGGTCACCCGGCGGCCGGCCAGGATGCTGAAGGCGATCGAATAGACGCGGGTCCCGAGTCCCCGTCCGCCGGTGTCCCCGACGACATGGCCGCCGCGGATCCAGCGCGAGCCCTGGAGATAGTCGGCCCTGGCCGCGAGCAGGGCGTCGAGCGCGCCGACCATCTCGGATGGAACGTGCTGGTCGTCACCCGACAGGAGGGCAAGGTAGGGCCGCTTGCGCTCGATAGCCGCCTTCCAGCCGTCCCGGATCGCGTTCCCGACCCCGCCGCGCTGTTCGTGGCGGATCACGAGAGCGGCGCCATGCGCCCGCGCCTCGTCGCCGGTGCCGTCGTCAGAGCCGTCGTCGACGACGATCGCCTCGAACCGACCGTCCTTCGGGAACTTGTCGAGGACGCGGCCGATCTTGCCCGCCTCGTTGAGCGCCGGAATGATGACGGCGACCAGCGGTTGGTCCGGTGCGGTGCGGGACAGTTGGCGGTCCCCCGTCGAGCTGCTCACTGCGACCAATCGTCGCAGCCGACCGGCATGCCGATCACTGGCCGATGGTACCGATCGAGCGTGGCCGTGACCACTCCCGCGCCGGGCCGGGCCGTCACCGGCGCAACACGCGGGCGCGCAGTTGCGGGGCGCAGAGGGGGACGTAGGGCGCGAAGGGCGGGTAGGCGATCTCGCCCGGGGGCAGTCGGGTTCCCGACCTGATGAGCTGCACGTTCGAGCGATCGACATCCAGGCGGCCGCCCGTCCACGGCACCCTGGCCTCCCCGATGAAGCGGCAGTCGGGCGTCCAGACCGAAGCGGACGGCGGGCTACCCGCGGCAAGGTCGCGCCAGCCGGTGACCGATCCGCCGGGCGGGACGAGAAAGCCGAAGCTCGCGAGCTGGGCGTTGACCTTGAGGCGAACGATGATCGCCTCGCTGCGGTGGTTCGTCACGGTGAACGAGGAGTGGTCGAGGCCGCCCGTCAGGGTCGACCGGGCGACGGCGACGAAGGCAATGACGACGCCGGCGGCGACCGACAGGCCCACGG
>JACDAH010000453.1 GCA_013695505.1 Chloroflexota bacterium
AGGTCGGACCTCGTAGGGGTGGGTGGGTGGCGGTCTGCGCGCTGAGCGGATGGGTGCCGGGCGCGGACGCGCATCGTATCAGACGACCCATCGGCGGCCAAACGCGCCCTCTCGACGTCGCACCCGAGCCCTGCGCACCCAGCGATCGATGTGGCTGATCAATCAGGCCATGGACGAGCGTGGCCGCAAGCCCATCGCGCCCGAAATCGTGTGAACGAGTGACCGGCCACGCTCGCTGGGCCCGAATTTGCTCAGCCGCGCTGATCGGCGGCGGCGACGTTGGACCGCCGCGCTGATCGGCGGCGGCGGCGCCTGACCGCCAACGCCTGAATGCCGGCGTGCCGCCGATCGGGCGGCCGGCTCGAGCAGGCCCGCTGGTCGCCCGGCGATCAGTCGTCACGAACGAGCCTCCCCCGGCCCGATTCGAAGGGAGCGCGCGCCGAAGGTCGGTTCAGACCTCACCAGCGTGATCAGTCGCTTTCCTCCTGGCCTGCGGGCACCGGCCGACCGGCTACACTCCCGCCTCGTGACCATCCCCCAGGATCGCCTGCGTAACTTCTCGATCATCGCCCACATCGACCACGGCAAGTCGACCCTCGCCGATCGGCTCCTCGAGCTGACCCATACCGTCGAAGGCCGGCACATGATGAGCCAGGTCCTCGACTCGATGGACCTCGAGCGCGAGAAGGGGATCACGATCAAGGCCCGCGCCGTGCGTCTCGAGTACCAGGCCAGGGACGGCAGGACCTACGGGCTGAACCTCATCGACACGCCAGGCCACGTCGACTTCGCGTACGAGGTCAGCCACAGCCTCCAGGCGTGTGAGGGCGCGATCCTCGTCGTCGACGCCACCCAGGGGATCGAGGCCCAGACGCTCGCCAATGTCCATCTCGCGATGCGCGAGGGCCTGACCCTCATTCCGGTCCTCAACAAGATCGACCTGCCCTCGGCCGACCCCGAGACGATCATGGACGAGCTCGAGAACGTCCTCGCGATCCCGCGCGAAGAGGTCCTCCTCGCGAGCGCCAAGGACGGGACGGGCGTGCCCGAGATCCTCGAGGCGATCGTCGCCCGGATCCCGCCGCCGAAGGGCGATCCCGCGGCCCCGGTCCAGGGCCTGATCTTCGACAGCCATTACGACGCCTACAAGGGCGTGATCGTCTACGTCCGGCTGGCGGCCGGAACGCTCCGCCAGCAGGACGAGATCCAACTCATGGCGTCGGGCGCCCGGGCCGAACCGCTCGAGCTCGGCGTCTTCCGGCCCCAGCTCGTCCCGGTCAAGCAGCTGACGGCCGGCGAGGTCGGCTACGTCGCGACCGGCCTGAAGAACGTCCGCGAGGCCCAGGTCGGTGACACGCTCACGACAGTGGCCGACCCGGCCCAGCTGCCATTGCCCGGGTACCAGCCGGCCAAGAGCCTGGTCTTCGCCGGCATCTATCCGGTCAGCGGCGAGGACTATCCACTCCTCCGCGAGGCGCTCGAGAAGCTCCATCTCAACGACGCCAGCTTCACCTACGAGGCCGAGAGCTCCGTGGCGCTCGGGTTCGGGTTCCGTTGCGGCTTCCTCGGCCTGCTTCACATGGAGATCGTCCAGGAGCGACTCGAGCGGGAGTTCTCGCTGGACCTGATCGCGTCGGCGCCGTCGGTCGAGTACCACGTGAAGCTGCTCCACGACCGCGGCGAGATCGCGATCGACAACCCGGCGCTCCTCCCGAACCCCGCGGATATCGAGGTCCTCGCGGAGCCGTGGGTCAATCTCAGCGTGGTCACCCCGTCGAGCTACATCGGCCCGCTGATGGAGCTGTCGACGAACCGCCGCGGCCTCTTCCAGAACATGGAGTATCTCGACCCGACCCGGGTGGTGCTCCATTTCGAGATGCCGCTGGCCGAGCTGATCGTCGACTACTTCGACCAGCTCAAGAGCCGCAGCCAGGGCTACGCCTCCATGGACTACGAGGAGCTCGAGTACCGCGCCGCGAACCTCGCCAAGGTCGACATCCTCGTCAACGGTGAGCCGGTCGACGCCCTGTCGCTCATCGTCCACCGCGACAAGGCCCAGACAGTCGGACGGATCCTGACCGAGAAGCTCAAGCAGCTCATCCCGCGTCAGATGTTCGAGATCCCGATCCAGGCGTCGATCGGAAGCAACGTGATCGCCCGCGAGACCGTGCGCGCGATGCGCAAGAACGTGCTGGCCAAGTGCTACGGTGGCGACATCACCCGGAAGCGGAAGCTGCTCGAGAAGCAGAAAGAGGGCAAGCAACGGATGAAGCGAGTCGGGTCGGTCGAGATCCCGCAGGAGGCATTCCTCGCGATTCTGCGCATGGATGAGGGCTAGACG
>JACDAH010000510.1 GCA_013695505.1 Chloroflexota bacterium
GGCGTCGGCAGCAACGGCCTCCTCGGCACCGGTGATGCTGGGGATCCGGACGAGCCCGACGAGATCATCGATCAGCGCCGCTCGATCGATCGCGATCATCGCGGCAAGCATCCGATCGGCGCGGAGCACACCTGCGATCCCCTCGGCGCTCGCGAACCGGTCGTGCGAATCAGCCATCACTCAGCCGCGGAGCAGCGGGCGGGTCAGGCAGGTCACCCCGCCGGAGCCGTTCTCGCCGACTTCGCGCAGGGCAATCGCGTGAACCTCGACCCCTGCTGCCTCGAGGCCGCGCCGGGTGCCCGGGTTGCCGTCCGCGACGATGACCACGCCTGGGCGGACGGCGAGGACGTTGGAGCCGAGCGTCGGGTATTCCGCCTCGGGCACCTCGATGAGCTGGATGTCGAGCTCGCGCAGCCACGCCCAGAGCCCGGCCGGCAGGAGGGGCAGGAAGACCACGGCGAGATGATCGCTGACGGGCGAGATGACCGACATCAGGTGGACGAGCTCGGCCGAGCCCTTCCAGTACGGGACGTCGACGATCCGGACGTCGCCGCCGACGATCGCGGCCAGCTGGCGCGCCCCGGCGTCGTTGGTTCGAAGCGACCGTCCGATCACGAACAGGCCATCGCGCAGCCAGACGGTGTCGCCGGCCTCGACCGTCCCCGGCGACTCGATCCGACCGGCGGTCGGAATGTCGTGGGCGTTCAGCCGGCGCTCGAGGATCGCCGGCTCGTCGGCACGGTTCGGCTTGCCGGGCCGGAGGGGTACTCCGCCACCGTCGATGACCAGGAGCGGGTCGAACACGTAGACGAGGTCGGCATCGGTCGCCGGCTCGCCCTCGAGGGTGTGCACGCGCACGCCGAGATCCTCGAGGGCCGCGACGAGGCCGTCGTGCTCGCGTTGCGCCCGGTCCAGGTCGACTGGCCGCAGGAACCCGTGCGCAGGATCGTCGAAGGCCCGTCCGAACGCCCCGCCCGGCCGGTGGACGAGCACCTCGCGCAGGTCCGCCGTCGCGCTGTCGGCGCCGTACCGACGCTCGTTGATCTCCACGGGCGGAGGATACGACGACGGGCGGGCTTCCCGGCTCACCTTGCGCGCGCTACGCTCCGTCAATGCCGGCGTACGCCGCCTCCGCCCGGATCGTTCGCGTGACGCCGCGCCTCGCGATCCTGGATCGCGTGGACCAGTCGCCACCGGAGCCGGTGATTTCCGTCCCGAATGCCGGATCCGAGACCGTCGATCGGGCCGTCGGCTCCCGCTGGGAGGGCTCCCGCTGGGAGGCCTTCCGCGAGCGATGGTCGCAGCTAACTTTCTACCTGTTCGACGCGAACTCCTGGCGCTGAGGCGCGCCGCGACGCGGCGGCGACGCACCGCGACGCCGGGAAGGCGCGGAACGCCAGGGTCGGCGGGTGTTCATTCAACGATCGTATGTGACCAGATCGGCACGCGCGGCACCGCCGGCATGTCGTGTTGGGTCATCAGACGACCAACAGCGACCGATTCGGGCCGTTGCGGGCGCCAGGAAGGCTCAATCCGCGCCCGCCGTGTCCCATTCGATCGTTCAACGACCGGAGATGTCAAGGGCGACGCGCAAGAGGCTCGCGACGACGCCCGGACGGTCGGTGGAACAGCTGGTGAGCCGGCTCTGGCGGATCTGCTCATCTGGAGGCACACATCGACAAGCGCCATTGGCGTCCTTGGCGTCCTTGGCGTCCTTGGCGTCCTTTGCGTCCGGCGCGTCGCGCAGCCGGCGACGCCTGGATCGGACGGGTCAGGGCGGCGGTCCGAATCGACCGACATCGAGCGCAGCCGGGATGGGATCGCGAGCGGCGCGGCCCAGGATGGCGTCGGCGAGGAGGCGGGCGGAGCCCGGGCCGGTCGAAATCCCCCACGGCCCGTGGCCCGCTGCGACCCACAGGCCTTCGATCCCGAGCACGCCGCCGATCAACGGCCGCCCGTCGTGGCTCACCGGGCGGGCGCATCGGCGCATGCCGAGGAGCCGCGCGTCGGCGATCGCCGGCACGTAGTGGCTGCCGACCCGGCGCAAGGCGTCGAGCCACGC
>JACDAH010000520.1 GCA_013695505.1 Chloroflexota bacterium
GCCGAGCAGCGCGGCGAGCACCGCGACGGCCCCGTTCAACCCGGCGACGACGTCACTGATCGCGACCCCGACCTTGGTCGGCCGGCCGCCGTCGGCATCGGCGTCGCCGGTGATCGACATCAGCCCGGACTCGGCCTGGACCACGAAGTCGTAACCGGGCCGGGTCGGATCGGGTGCGTCGGGTCCGTAGCCGGTGATCGAGAGGTGGACGAGGCGGGGGCTCAGCTCGGCCAGCACGTTGTCGCTGAAGCCGAGACGGTCGAGCCCACCCGGCCGGAGGTTCTCGATGAGGACATCGGCGTCGGCCAGGAGCCGGGCTAGGATCGCCCTCCCCTCGGCCTGCCGGAGATCGAGCCGAAGCGAGCGCTTGTTGCGATTCACGGCGAGGGCGTAGACGGCAGTCCGCGTCCCGTCGGCATCCGACCCGACCCACGGGGGACCCCAGCCACGCGTCGCGTCGCCATCGGGCGGCTCGACCTTGATCACGTCGGCGCCGAGGTCGGCAAGGAGCATCGCCGCGTATGGTCCGGCGAGTACCGTCGAGCAGTCGACGATGCGGAACCCGGCCAGCGGGCCGGCCGGCTGGATGGTCGTCGGCATGTCCCGATGGTAGGCCGCGAGCGTCGGTGCGATGATGCCGCCATGACCGATCTGCCCACCCAGCCCGACGACGCCCGCACCGCTGACCCGGCCCACGCCCCTGACCTCGCGAATAGGCCAGACGTGGCCTCGTCCATCTCCTCCGCCGCCGCGCCGGACGAGTCCCACCGCCTGACCCTGATGACCCTCCACGCCCACCCCGACGACGAGACGATCTCAACAGGCGGGCTGATGGCCAAATCGGTCGCCGCCGGTCACCGGGTCGTCCTCGTGACCTGCACCCGCGGGGAGCAGGGCGAGATCGTCATCAAGGAGCTGGACACCCCGGACAACCACCACCGCCTGGGCGAGCTGCGGGCGGCGGAGCTCGAGGCCGCGATGGACGAGCTCGGCGTCACGGAGTGGGAGAACCTCGGCTACCGCGACTCGGACATGATGGGTCGTCCGGGGAACGATGACCCGCGGACCTTCTGGCAGGCCGATCTCGACGAGGCCGCCGGCCGATTGACGTGGCTCGTCCGCCGGTATCAGCCCGACGTCATGACCACCTACAACAGCTTCGGCGGCTACGGTCACCCCGACCACATCCGGACCCACGACGTCGCGGTTAGGGCGTTCGATCGGGCCGGCGATCCGGCCTGGTATCCGAAGCAGCTCGAGACGGGCGTCGCGACCTGGACGCCGTCGAAGCTCTACGAGACGGCGATCCCGCAATCGGTTCGCGATGCGATGCGCGAGGCGATGCGGAAGGCCGGCCAGCCGAGCTTCTGGGATCCGCCGGAGGACGCGACCGACGAGCAGCGCCGCGAGCACGAGGCGTTCCTCGCGAAGATGCTCGTGCCCGACGACGCGGTCTCCGCCTGGATCGACATCAGCGGCGACCCGATCGACCGTAAATGGCGGGCGATCCAGCGCCACGCCACTCAGATCGCGATGGACAGCGGCTTCATGGTCTTCGGCGAGGACGGCTGGAAGGAGCACTGGTCGAAGGAGGCGTTCATCCTCCGCGAGTCGCGCGTCCCGACGAGCAAGCCCGAATCCGACCTCTTCGCCGGCCTCGGCTGATCACCCAACTGTCCTCGGCTGGCGCCGCCGCGACCGCGGCGGGGTCGCGCCTCGGCGGCGAATCCGGCCGCCTTCGGGGTCGAGATTCCGCTCCCACCGGCAAGTCCATGGCATGGGATCCGATTGGGCGCCCGTCGCGCTCTTCCAGGCAAGCCTTCGTGCGCGAACCAGCGGCGCCGCGCCCCATTCGACGCCGATGACCCGCTCGTAGCCCCGAATTTGGCGGTCCCACCGGAATTCGGGTGCTGAAGGTTCGTCGAGCCGGGTGACTGCCGTTCGTCGCTCGACCGGAGCGAGCGCGCTCCGGTCACTGGACAGTTCCGGCCCGCGAAGTCGGATCCTCAGCCGCTCACC
>JACDAH010000545.1 GCA_013695505.1 Chloroflexota bacterium
GTCTGCGACCGGGTCGGCGTCATGTACGCCGGCAAGATCGTCGAGGAAGGCGACGCTACGGCCGTCTTCGACGAGCCCAAGCACCCGTACACGCTCGCCCTCCTCCGCTCGCTTCCGCGCCACGGGATCCGCAAGTCGCAGCGGGCGCTCGCGACGATCCCCGGCTCGCTGCCGCCGGTCGGCGCGACGCTGCCTGCCTGTGTCTTCGTTGACCGCTGCCCGCTCGCCACCGAGATCTGCCGGACCATCGATCCGCCCCCAGTCGACCTGGGCGATGGCCGCACGTCGAAGTGTCACCACATCGACCGGTTGCCCGAGCTCACCGAGGCGCCGGCCAGGGCCGGCGCCGAGCAGGCACAGCAGGGCGGCGCGGCGCTGGAGCTGTCCGGCTTGTCGAAGACGTTCCATCAGGGCGGCCATTCCGTGCCGGCCCTCGTCGGCATCGACCTGACGATCCACGACGGCGAGACCCTGGGCCTCGTGGGCGAGTCCGGATCCGGAAAGTCCACCCTGGCCCGAACGATTCTCGGCATCGAGCGTCCCGACGCCGGGGGTGGCCTCGAGCTCGACAGCCATCAGCTGGCAGGCCGATCGACGGATCGACCGACCGCCGACAAGCGCTCGATCCAGATGGTCTTCCAGAACCCGGAGTCGGCGCTCAACCGCGGCTGGACGGCTCGGCGGATCCTCGCCCGCTCGGTCAGGAAGTTGACCGGGCTCCGCGGCAAGGCAATCGACAAACGGGTCGACGAGCTCGCCGCCAACCTGCGCCTGAGCCAGCAGCATCTCGATTTGAAGCCGCGCCAGCTGTCGGGCGGGCTCAAGCAGCGTCTGGCGATCGCGCGCGCATTCGCCGGAGATCCCCGGATCGTTGTGGCCGACGAGCCGACGAGCGCGCTGGACGTGTCGGTCCAGGCGGCAATTCTCAACGTGCTCTCGGACCTCCAGGTCGAGAACAAGACCAGCTACCTGCTCATCTCGCACGACCTCGGCGTGGTGCGCTACCTCGCCGACCGGATCGCGGTGATGTACCTCGGCCGGATCATGGAGGTCGGCGATTCCGAGATCGTGTTCGGCGGGCCAAACCACCCGTACACCGAGGCCCTGCTGTCGGCGATCCCCAAGGTCGACGGTGAGCCCGGTGCACGCATCCGGCTGGGCGGCGAGATTCCCAGCCCCGCCAACCCGCCCAGTGGCTGCGTGTTCCACACTCGGTGCCATCGGTTCATGAAGGGCATCTGCGAGGTCACGGAGCCGCCGCTCATCGAGGTCGAGCCCGGTCACCAGATGCGCTGCCACATCCCCGTCGAGGAGCTTCGTCGGCTTCAGGCCGAAGCCCGCGCGACGGATGCTGTGCTGACAACGCCGCCGGAAGCGCTGCAGGCCGCCGAGGCTGTCGCGGAGAACAACCCGGGCTGACCACCGAGGGAGTGCGCGGTTCGCCACCCGTCGGATGCGAACAGGCTCACGCGGCGATGCTCGCTCCAGATCCGCCAGCAGCGCACCCGCTCGTCCGGGCCGACGCGGGTCCACCGTCACCCCGTCCCGCGGTCAAAGCTGCCGGTAGAGCTCCGCGGCATTGTCGTAGCTGAAGCGAAGGGGCACAGACCCCTCCACCATCCAGACGTCGACCGCCTCGCCCGCCATCAGCCGCGAGGCCCCCTCGGTGTCGGTGACGGCGCCGCCGTAGAGACGGTTGGCGAGATTGAGGATTGCCGTCTCGTGCATCGCCTGGCTGCCGCTGCCACACGCGTCCTTCACCAGGATCGTCCGGAAGCCGAGCTCAACGGCGTCATTCACGGTTGCGGCGAGGCAGGCCTCCGACCAGACGCCCGACACGAACAGCCACTCGACACCGAGATCGCCGAGCAGGCGTGCCGCAACGCCGTCGGCGAAGCTGCTCGCATCGGACTTGATCAGAAGCGCCTCGCCGTCAACTGGCGCGACCTCGGAACAGATCGCGGTCAGGGGATCGGCAGCATCGCTGAATGCCGACGTGCCGTCGGGCAGGACGGGATGGAAGGGCTTGGTCCTGCCCGCCGCGAGGTCCACGATGTAGGCCGAGTGCACGAGCCGGATGCCGGCCGCCCGTGCCGCCTCCTGCAGCCGCTGCACGTTGGCGATGACCGCGTCGAACCGGTCGACGAGGTGCCGGCTGTCCAGGCGGTGCTCCTCCTGCAGGTCGACGAACAGCGCGGCCGCCTTGCCCGGCTGGATCGACAACGCCTTCCTCATCGGGACTAGATCTCGCCTTCGAGGAATTCGTCTTCATACGGAAATCGCGACAGCAGATCAGTCCCGGTCTCGGTGATGACAATCTCATCCTCGAGCTTCACGCCTTCTCGGCCGCCCTTCTCGCCGATATAGCTCTCGACGCTCACGACCATGCCCGGGACCAGCACTCCGTCGCGGCCGTATGTCGCGTAATCCATCGCATGGGCGATGAAGGGCGTCTCACCGTGCATGCCGACCCCGTGCATGACCGAGGTATAGCGCTGCTCGACGAAGCGCTCGGGGATCTTCCACGCCTTTTCCGCAATCTCGCGGAATTCCATGCCCGGCGCCACGATCCCGAGGTTGTGCTGAACCTGGTCGTGCGCCATGCGATAGAGCATCTTCTGGTACTTGGTCGGCTTGCCCGGGCCGCACCGGAACGTTCGGGAAAAGTCCGAGAAGTAGCCGTAGCAACCGATCGTATCCGTATCGAGCGCGATCAACTCGCCGGGCCGGATCTTGCGACCGCTGGCCTCGTTGAACCAGGGGTTGGTGCGCTGCCCTGAGCTCAGCAGGCGAGTCTCGATGAACTCGCCGCCCTGGCGGATCACTTCGTAATACATGATCGCGAAGAGCTCGTTCTCCGAGACTCCGGGCTTGATGGCCGCGCGCACGGCGGCTACCGCGGATTCGGCGCCGGCCATGCTCTCCTGCAGGCAGCGGATCTCTTCCGGTGTCTTGACAGCGCGCACAGCAAGAATCTCGGCCTGGCAGTCCGTGATCACGGCGCCGCGCTTCTCCAGGGCCAGCGCCTGCTGGTGGTTGCAGCGATCAAGCCCCAGCTTCATCGACCCACCGCCGTAGGTTCTGAGCAGATCGATGATCTCTTCCGCGAATGCTGTTGCCGCCTCACCGTCGCGGTTTGATACCGACGACCACACCAGCTTCGATGGCCGCGCTTCGTCGACGGTGTCGAGCACCATCGAGACGTGATAGCTCTGGGGGTACTCGAACAGCACGATCGGCCCTTCCGTGGGCACGAAGAAGTAGCGCGTGGAATTACGCAGGAAATAGCCGAACATGTTGCGCGAGCCCGTGGCGTATCGCTGGTTGTAGGGATCGAACAGGACAACTGCCCCGTAGCCTGCCTCCGCCATCCAGGCTCTCAGCTTCGTCAGGCGGCCGTGGCGCAGCGCGTGGGCGTCGATGTACGGCGGCTCGGTGTCCGACAGCCACATCCCTCCGGCAGGATCGGCCGTCGCGGGATGCCGCATGCGGTCGCCAAAATCGACCTCGTCAATGCGGTCAGGATCAAAGACGACGATGCTCATCCGGCTCTCCACCTTCTCGCCCGAGCGCACTCACCTGCGCTGTATGTCCGAGGCTGCCACCCATCCATGAGCGAATGATCAGGTCGCCTCTGGGATCGTCCCTGATGAAGTCAGCTCTTGGCGGCCAGGACCGGACGCAGGCTCACAAGGTCCTGGATCATGCCGACATGCGCGCAGCGGCGGATCTCGGTTGCACGGGTCGCGTTCGATCGGCCAGCAGAACGGGTGAACGGGACGCCGGCCCCCGGAGTCGCACCGATGATCAACGTGGCCACAAGGAATTCGGCGCTCACTCTGCCCATCGTACGGCGTTGCGAAACGGGGCGCGGAGCATCGCATCTCGTGCGACGGTCATGTGTCGTCGCCACCGCCGCGACGAGTTGGCGGCGGCCATGTCGGTGAGTCCGGCAATCGAGCACGACTCTCCTGGTGGACGCGCACGATCCACCGCCGGTCTACTGGTCCCGTGACCGGCCCAAACCCCTCCCGGGCGCTGCTGACGTCGTCGAGCATCGGTGCGTCGATGGCCGTGGGGTCGATGCTGTGCGTCCCGGTCGGCCTCGCCGTGGCAGTCAGCCTGATCGATGACCTCGGCCCTGCGGGCACCACCTGGCTGCGCCTCGCGTGGGGCGCACTGATCCTCATCGTCCTGGTCCGACCGCGGCCGTCGGATTTCTCGCCGTCCGCCTTCCGAGCCACCGTTCTCCTGGGCGCAGCCACCTCGGGCACCGCCCTGTTCTTCATGGCGGCAATCGATCGCCTCCCGCTCGGCTCCGCCAGTGCCCTGGAGTTCCTCGGGCCGCTGGGAATCGCGATCTGGCGCGGGAGCGGCGGCGGGAAGATCTGGCCGATCATCGCGGCCGCCGGCGTGGTCTGCCTGACCGAGCCGTGGAGCGGCGAGGCAGACGCCGTCGGTGTGGCGTTCGCGCTCGCGGCCGCCGCCTGCTGGGCCGCCTACATCGTCCTCACCCAGCACGTCGGTGACGAAGTGGCGGGACTGAAATCCCTTGCAGTGACGATGCCGGTCGCAGCCCTGGTGGCCACCGTCGTCGCCGGCCCGGTCACGATCGGGCGACTGTCGCCCCAGCTGATCCTGATCGGCCTCGGGCTAGCGATCCTGCTGCCGGTCGTGCCGTTCACGCTTGAATTCCTCGCCCTGCGTCGTCTGACGACAGCGGCATTCGGAACGCTGATGAGCCTTCAGCCGGCGATCGCCCTCGTCATCGGCTTCATCCTCCTCAGCCAGGAGCCCGACGCGCTGGCTATCGTCGGCATCGCATGCGTGGTCGTCGCCGGGATCGGCGCCGAGCGCACAGGCGGGCGAGAGGTGGTGGCAACCCCCGCATGACCCTCGGAGGCCCCGCTCAGGCCGTGTACCGCCGGATCGCGTCCTCGTCGAGCACGGCCCCGATCCCGGGCGCCGCCGGCACCCACAGCACGCCGTCCGGGCCGGGCCGGATGGGCTCGACGAGGAAGGCGTCGCGACGCTCCGGCGTCCATCCGGGCGGATCGTACGGGTACTCGAGAAATGGTCCCCCGCCGACACCGGCAGCCACATGGAGGTTCGCCAGAAGCCCGAGCCCGTTCGTCCAGGTGTGCGGCGTGAACCAACGATTCCGGGCAAGCGCGACCTCGGCGATCGTGCGCGTCCGGAGCATCCCCGCGGCGAGGACCACGTCCGGCTGGTAGACGTCGAAGGCGTCCGCATCGAGAGCCGCCAGGCCTTCCGCAAAGGTGCGGGTCATCTCGCCCCCGGCGACCCGGATGCCCGGTGCCGAGGCCCGCAGGGCGGCGAGGCCGCGGAGGTCCGTGCCCGGCAGGGGCTCCTCGAGCCAGAGCACGTCGAGCTCCGCGAGCCGGACGGCGATTCGACGGGCCGCGACCGCATCGAGCGAAGCCGACACGTCGCCGGCCATCCGCCAGCCCTGGTTCAGGTCGACCATGATCGCCATCGTGTCGCCGACGGCGTGACGCGTGGCGGTGACGGCGGCGATCCCGGCCTCGAGACTCTTCGGCGTGCGCGGGTCGATCCGGATCTTCAGCGCGCGAAAGCCCTGTTCGCGCAGCCCGACAGCCGATTCCGCGCGGGCCCCCGGAGCGAGCAGCGCGCCGCCCGATGCATATGCCGGGATCCCGTCCAGCGCGCCGCCGAAGAGCGTGGCCACCGGCAGACCGGCGACCTGTCCCGCGATGTCCCAGAGCGCCATCTCGAGCGGCCAGTAGCGGCCGGCATGGAAGTCGATCGTCTCGAGGGCGCGGACGTGCCGAGCGATCGCGAGGGGATCCTGGCCGATGAACAGGTGCTCGAAGGCGGCGAACCCATCCATCGTGTCGCCCGATCCGACGCCGATCACGCCTTCGTCGGTCTCGACACGGACGAGGGTGACCGAGAGTTCCGTCCGCGGAATCGGGTCCCAGGCGGCGAGGAAGGGCGGATCCAGCGGGACGCGCAACCGATCGAGGCGGATGGCGGTGATCTTCATGCGGGACGAAGTATCACGGACGATCGCGACCGGCACAGAACCGGGCACGATGACGCTCCGGACGTGGGCGCCTCTCCCGGCCACGTGCCGCCAGCTGTGCCGGGCAGGGCGCGGGCAACATGTCCCGCGGACGGTCAGCGGATTGCGCAATGGGATACTGTCGGCACTCCGGCGCCCACCCGAGCCGAGCCGAGCCGAGCCGAGCCGAGCCGAGCCGAGCCGAGCCGAGCCAGGAGGATCGCAGCGCCGATGGCCGTTCAACCTCGACAAGCCGCGGTGCGCCTCGACCCGCCGCTCCACCCATGGACCGCCGCATGACCGTCACGCTCACCGGCCAGGACCTCGACCGCGGCGAGCTCGTGCGGGTCGCGCGGGCTCGCGAGCCTGTGTCGCTCGGCGCCGACGCCCGCGAACGGATGCTCGCCACGCGGGCTGTGGTCCGCCGCTCCGTCGACCGCGGCCTGGCCGTCTATGGCACGACCACCGGCGTCGGCGTCCTGAAGCGGGTCGACATCGCGGCGGCCGATGCCGGGAGCTACTCGTCGTGGATGCTCGGCCACCACCTCGTCGGCCAGGGCCCGGCTGCGCCCGAGGACGTCGTCCGGGCAACCATCGTGCGCCTCGCCAACCACTTTGCGGAGGGCTCGCCCGGCGTCCGGCCTGAGCTCGCCGAGCGGCTGATCGCGGCCCTCAACGGCGGCCGGATCCCGGCCGTCCACGCGATCGGCTCCGTGGGCTCGGCCGATCTCGCGCCGCTCGCCGAGATTGCCGCCGCGCTTTTCGCCGACCTGCCCCTCGAGCCCGGCGAGGGAACCGCCCTGCTCGACAACAACGCCTTCGCGACCGGCTGGGCGGCGCTCGCGGTCGCCGATTCCGCCACGCTGCTCGACACGATGGACGTGGCCGGCGCCGTGAGCCTCGACGGGTTCGCGGCCAACCCCTCGATGCTCCATCCCCGAATCGGCGAGGTCCGTCCGCATCCCGGGCTGCGAACGAGCCTCGACCGGCTGAGGTCGCTGCTCGAGGGCAGCGCGATCCACGAGCCGGGCGTCGCCCGCAGCCTCCAGGACCCGCTGTCCTTCCGCAACCTGCCCCAGATCCAGGGCGCCTGCCGCGACGTCCTGGCCCATGTCGATGGCGTGCTCGCGATCGAGCTCAACGCCAACCAGGGCAACCCGATCGTGGTCCCCAACGAGGATCGGCTCGTGTCGGTCGCGAACTTCGAGATCCTGCCGCTGGCGGCGGCGCTCGACTACCTCCGGGTGGTCCTCGCCAGCGCCCTGACGAGTGCCACCGAGCGGATCGTCAAGTCGATGTACCCGGCGTGGACCGGCCTCCCGACGGGTCTCACCCCGGAATCCGATACAACCGAGGCGGGCTTGACGTACCTCAGTCTCGCCGCCCAGAGTCTTGCCGTGGAAGCCCGCCTCCTCGCCCAACCCGTGTCGTTCGAGCTGGCCTCGACCGCACACGCCGAGGGCATCGAGGATCGAACGTCGATGGCGCCGCTGGCCGCCCGCCGCCTCGCCGAGATGGTCGAGCTCGGCGCGACGATCGTGGCGATCGAGCTGGCCGTTGCAACGCAGGCCCTGGAGATCCGCGGCCATCGGCCGGGGCGCGGCACGGGACGAGCGCTGGCGGCGGTCCGGGCGCACGTTCCGTTTCTGCGGATGGGCGACCACGTGCCGGATCTCTCGTCTCTCGTCGGCGTCATCCGGAACGGGGCGCTCTCGAACGAAGTGTTGGCGGGCTCGCCTGCCAGCCGCTCCGCCGCCGCGGCGCCGTCCAGGGGGATCGGCCATGACGACCGCGCGTGACCGCCCGCCCGAGGAGGCTCAGGAGGACACCTCATTCGGTCGCGGGCTGCGGGTCCTGCTCACGATCGCCGACCGCGGCGAGATCCGGGCCGACGAGCTGGGCATGCTCCTGGAGACGCCGGTCTCGACGATCTACCGCTATCTCCGCACGCTTGCCGATTTTGGATTCGTCGATCGCCACGGGGCGGGCTATCGGCTTGGACCACGACTGATCATCGGGAGCGGGCCGACCGTCACCGCGGAGGACCTGATCCGGACGGCCGACCCGGTGCTCCGCCTGCTCGCCGAGGAGACGGGCGAGACCGCGGTGATCGTCCGTCGGATCGGGCGTACGGCGGTCTGCCTCCACGAGGTCGAGTCGAGCCAGGCGCTGCGCGTCACGATCGCCCCCACGACCAGCCTGCCGCTCGAGAGCGGAGCGTTCGGGAAGGCCCTTCTGGCGTTCGCGCCGCCGGAGATCCTGGAGGAGATCCTTGGCTCGGAGCCGGCGCTCGCCTCGCTCGTCGGGCCGGCTGCGGTCGTGGACCCGGAACGGCTCCGGGCCGAACTTGCCGACATCGTCACCAGCGGTGTGGCCCGCTCCGTCGGGGAGGTGGTTTCCGGTTCTGTGGCGGTCGCAGCTCCCATATTTCGAGAAGACGGAATCGTGGCTGCCATCGGGGTGATCGGGCCGGAGGCACGGTGCGGCCTCGCGTGGCGCACGCGTGTCGCTCGGCTGCTGCCGGGGGCCGCGGGCTCCGTGGTCGGGGCACTCAGTCCAGGACTTTCGTCCCAGGACTCCTAGTATTCGGAATAGGCCGATCTCAGTATTTGACAATTCGCGATATCCGCCTATTCTCGGCAGGAGATGGACCTCCTCGAACATCTCGCACCGGTCTCCGCGGCGTACGCCTCGCTGCCGGTCGCGAACGCGTTCAACTGGCAGGACGCCACCGAGCTCGGCGACGGCGAGTGGTACCTCGTGGCGTTCCGGTCGGTTCGCCGAGCCGGTGCCGACGAGGAGCGTTTGACCCTCTTCGACGAGCTGGCCCACCAGGAGGCGGCGACCTCGCCCGGGTTCGTGCACTACTTCAAGGGCCCGGCCGCCACCGATGGCTCGTGCCTGTCGTTCTGTCTGTGGCAGACTCGGGCCGACGCTCGGGCCGCCGCCGGTCGACCCGATCACGTCCGCGCGGTGAGCCTGATCGACGAGATGTATGAGTCGTACACCCTCGAGTTCCTGCGCGTGACGCGGGACGCCGGCGGTCCGCTGGTCTTCGAGTCGTACGACCGCGCGCCCGTCCACGGCGTCCTCGTCGATCCGGGCCATGTCGGCCTCGACGTCCCGCATCCGATCCTGCCGGTTCGCCCCGCGATCGCGTTCTGAACCGCCCACCCGGCGGGCTCGAGCCAGCGGCCGTGCCCGGTGCCACATCGGGCGTGCCCGAAGGGCCATCGGGCGTGCCCGCGGCGCCGTTAGGCGTGCCCGCAGCGCCATCCGGCGACCCTGCGGCGCAGTGG
>JACDAH010000009.1 GCA_013695505.1 Chloroflexota bacterium
TGTAGCCCGGGCCGGCGACGGCGCCTGGCGCCATGGCGGCCAGAGGGAAGCCTTTCGGGCCCGGGGTGGCGACGCGGGTCGGGCTGAAGTCCGGGGCCCCCTTGAAGTCGACGACGGCCGGTCCGAATGGGTTCTGCTTGGGTGTGGGAGCCTCCAGAGTCACGGTCTGGACGCACTCCGGACAGCCGATGCCGATGTTCGCCAGCTTCGGTGCGTAGTTCACGCCAAGGTCGTTGGCCAGTCCAGCATCCGAGGCGTCGAGCAGGACGTACCAGACGGTCTGACCGTTGGCCTTGCCGGGATACAGCGGCAAGCGCACGGTTTCCTCGCCGAGGTTGACCCGCAGCGCGCTCTCGAGCACCAGGTTCTTCCTCGGGAGAATGCCGCCTTTTCGACCAAGGCCGCTCGCGGACGAGACTGGACGGTTGGCGGCGACGGCCGGAGCTGCGAGCTCGGTCGTGGGCCCGCGCGAGTCGGCACCGGCTGCCGGCCGCTCGATCGAGTGTGTCCTGGCGTTCGAGCTCGCCAGAGCCTGACTGCCGAGCAACGCCGGCGCGGCGGCGATGACCAGGGTCGTGACTGCCAACAGCCATCGCCTGGAAGGCCTTCTCTTGTTCACGAAGCGGACTCCTCTCTGGATGACGCACTGGAGAGCGTCAAGCTTTCTGTTCCGACGTGCTTCACGACTGCTTGCTTGTCCGGGGATGGTTCACCCGGTGCGTCGGATGTCCGGCCTACTTTTGGGCGGCCGGATAACGCCGCGGTGAACGCGGTATTTCGGTCACGCGACAAAAGGCCCTCGGACCGTCACAACGACGTTGCTGGAGCCGCGCCGCCCATCCGCATACGTGCGGATGAGCGGTCAGGCCGAAGCGGCTCGGGTGAGCGGCTCCGGAGGCTCAGGTCAGCTTCTGGTGGGAATCCACATGGCTACCCGCCCGCCGGGACCTGCCTCGATCCACATCCGGCCGCCGTGCGCGTCGACCAGTCCCTTGGCGATGGTCAGCCCGAGCCCTCTGCCGTCGACTGTTCTCGGTTGGGATCCTTCAGTTTGCGCGAGCGTGTCCATCATTCCGTCGCGACGGTCGTCGCTGAAACCCTCGCCGCGATCGATGACTCGAATGGTCACGCCATCATCGAGTTGCGAGAGCTCGACGACGACCTCACTCTCCGGTGGAGCGTGGCGAATGGCGTTGTCCAGCAGGTTTCTGATGGTCCGCGAGACCTCGCCTGTCCCGACCTGAGCGATCGCGCCGCCGGTCGCCGCCACGCGCAGCTTTACGCCCTTGCGCGCAGCCGTCGGCCTGAGCGCTTCGACAGCTTCGTCTGCAAGCTCAGACAGATCCGCCTGAATACGCTCGAATGTCAAACCTGCGGACTCAATCCGCGCCAGGAGAAAGAGATCGTCGGAGAGCCGCTGAAGTGCCGCCATGTCCTGTCGGATCGCGGCGAAGTAGAGTTCTGGGTCTGCTCCGAGGCCGTCCTCGACTGCATCGAGCGCCGCGGCGAGGGCTGAAATCGGCGCCCTCAGGTCGTGGCCGACCGCGGACAGGAATTTCTGCCGGGCGATTTGTGCGGCGTTTCGGTCGGCTTCCAACGTCGCCAGGCGAGCCGCCATTGTGTCGATCGCTCCTGCGGCCTGGCCGATCTCGTCGGCACGGTCAACGCCTGATCTCGCTGCAAGGTCACCACGAGCGATGCGCCGTGCCGCCAGGCGGAGGCGGCGAGCGTCGGCAGAGAGGTCTCTGGCGAGTGCGTATTCGACGACGATTCCCAGGCCGGCCCCCATGATCGCCACCACGAGCATCGCGCCGAGCTGTCCGGGAGGCAAGATCATCACCGAGGCCGACACCGCGATCGTCGCGCCCGTGGTCAGCATCGCTGCCAGAGCGACTAACAGGACTTCCTGGCGCACGGAGTCCATGCGGGAGACCAGCCGGGGAAGAAGCAGGGCGGCCACTGTCGTGGCGACGGCGAGACCGAGGAACAACGGCAGGAACACATCGATGTCCAGCGGAACGCTGGACCCGAACAAAGCCACGAAGGCGCTCCCGATGACCGCGATGACCGCGGGCATGAGCGCGATGACCTTCATGGATCGAACCGGTAGCCGATGCCTCGTACGGTGACGATCCAACGGGGATCTAGGGGATCGTTCTCGATCGCCTGACGGAGACGGCGGACGTGGACGGTGACCGTCGATACATCGGTGAATTCCGTGGACGCGTTCCAAACATGCTCGAGCAACTGGCGGCGCGAGAAGACCTGCCTCGGCGAGGCCGCGAGAAATGCGAGAAGGTCGAATTCGCGAGCTCGCATCTCGCGACGCCGACCCCGGACGGTGACCGTCCGCGAGCCGGGGTCGATGATCAACCCGTTGAACTCCAGGGTCGGTTCCAGGTCAGCCGGCGCCGCTCGTCGTAATAGCGTCCGCACTCGAGCAGTCAGTTCGCGCGGCGAGAAGGGCTTCAGGACGTAATCGTCGGCGCCGCTGTCCAGGCCGACGATGCGGTCGGCCTCCCCGATGCGTGCAGTCAAGAGGATCACGGGGACATCGCTCGTTCCGCGCAGCTCGCGAAGGAATGACAGGCCGTCGACCGACGGCATCACGATGTCCAGGATCACCAAGTCAACATGAACGCCCCGGGCGAGGATTCCGGAGGCTCCTTCCACGTCGGCGACCGCGTGGACCTCAAAACCGTCTCTCACCAAATAGCGGGAGACGACATCTCGGACCGTGGGGTCATCATCGACCACAAGCACCCGGCCGAACTGCCGCGACCCTCGGAGGCCGCCGGGTCCGTGATCGACGCTTCGGGCGGGATGAGCCATCGCCGGCAGAGTACACGGCCGCACTGGGCGAAAGATGCGCGAGGTTCTCGGCCGTTCGTCGAAGATTTCTCTCGAAGACGAGCGTCGCGGTCGAGCCACCGGCCAGGTGGCCTTAGGCCTTGTTCGTCAACACCGCCCTCGCGACTGGGAGGGCGGTGGAGCGTCAGCTGGGATGCGTGGCCACCGCCGAATCGAATACATCGGCGACACGCCGAGCGAGGGCCGCCCAACCGTAGCGCTCGATCGCGACCTGCTGCCCGAGGGTGCCCCGTCTCCGTCGCTCCACTGGATTCCCGATCGCGTCGCCCAGCGCCACGG
>JACDAH010000024.1 GCA_013695505.1 Chloroflexota bacterium
GCGTGGCGCGCCGGCCCGATCGGTCCGCCACGCGTCGTCCTCGGCCCGGAATGCGAGCTCGACGAGCCGCCGGCGATCCATGGAATCGGTGACGGGGCCGTCCGGCGCGAGCACCGCGGCGAGCGCCAGCCGGTTCTGGGTCAGGGTGCCCGTCTTGTCGGTCAGGATCAGGTCGACCGCCCCGAGCGTTTCCTCGGCCGACAGACGGCGGACCAGGACGCCGCGCTTGAGCAGACGGTGGGCGCCGAAGCCGAGGATGACCGCGAGCAGGATCGGCGGCTCCTCGGGGATCGCCGCGATCGCCGCCGAGATGCCGGCAAGCAGGTTCGCCCCGGCGGGCTGGCCGCGTACGATCCCGGCCCCGATCGTGATCGCGACCAGGGCGAGGGCGACGCCAAGGAGGATCCGGACGAGCCGGTCCAGCTCACGTTGGAGTGGCGAGCGGCGGCCCTCCGTCGTGGACAGGCCGCCGGCGATCCGGCCGAGCTGCGTGGCG
Organism: Chloroflexota bacterium; assembly: GCA_013695505.1. Classification (GTDB taxonomy): domain Bacteria; phylum Chloroflexota; class Limnocylindria; order Limnocylindrales; family CSP1-4; genus CF-46. The sequence continues at coordinate 497 of JACDAH010000024.1, forward strand.
GGCCCGGTCGCGACCACGATGCCCTCGCCGCCGCCCCGAACGACATTCGTACCGGCGTAGGCAATCGAGGCCTGAAGGTCTTCGCGGTCCGGCGCGGCCGGATCAAGCGGGCGCGCTGCGGCACCCTCGGCCACGGCCGCCGTCTCCGGCATCGATTCGCCGGTCAGGAGGCTCCGGTCGAACGCCAGCCCGACGGCGGCGGTCAGCCGAAGGTCGGCCGGGACGATGTCGCCGGCCCGGATCAGGACGACGTCGCCCCGGACAAGCTCCCCGGCATCGATGTCGCGGGTCCGGCCGGCACGCCGGACGGTCGCGCGCGGCGCGGCGGCGTCCCGGAGCACCTCGAGCGCACGCTCTGCCCGGTACTCGGTGACCACGTCGGCGCCGACGATCGGGATCAGGCCACCGAGGACGAGAAGCCCGTCACGGACCTCGCCGAGCACGATCGCCGCGACGCCGGCCAGGCCGAGCAGGAGCACGAACGGCTCGGTCGCCGCGTCGAGCAGGAGTCCCGGGAGCGTTGGCCGGGGTGGCGGCTCGACCTCGTTGCGTCCATCGGCGGCGAGGCGGGCGGTGGCTTCGACCTCGCTGATCCCGTCATCGGCGGCGAAGGCGCCATCGTCGGGCAGGAGGAGATCGGCCACGCCCGCAAGCCTAACGTTCTCGGGCGTGACGTCGTTCAGCCGGCAAGATGGGCCGCGGAGTTCCAGACCTCGATGACGCGCCGGTCCGCTTCCCAGCCGAGCTCCGAGACCGTCGCCGTCCACAACTCGAGGCGGCTGGCAACCACGGCAGGCTGCTCGATCCAGCGCGCGGCAAGGACCCGCAGGATGTGGCCGTGGGCGAACACCAGGACGTCGCCGCCGAGCGGCAGGAGGCGCTCGATGACCCGGTCGGCCCGGGCGCCGAGATCGGCGAGGCTCTCGCCGTCACGGATCGGGTGGCTCCAGACCGTCCAGCCGGGCTCGTCCTTGACGATGTCGAGCCGGCGACGGCCCTCGTAGACCCCGTAATCCCATTCCTGGAGCTCGGGATCCAGCTCGACCCGATTCACGAAGCCCGCCAGACGAGCCGTCTCGCTCGCCCGCGCGAGCGGACTCGAGAAGACGCGGCTGAACGTCCGCCCGGCAAGCGTGGTCCCGAGGAGACGGGCCTGGCCGCGACCGATGTCGGTCAGGGGGATGTCGGACCGACCGGTGTGCTGGCTGGATTTCGACCAGGCCGTCTCGCCGTGGCGGGCGAGCACGAGGCGGGTCGGGCTGGCCGGGGCGTCGGATCCGCGGTCCCGCGCACCGGTCACGATTTCGCCTCGCCGTCGCCGGTCAGCGCTGCGGACGGCGGCCGGTCGGCCGCTTGATCGGCGTCGAAGAACGTGCGCGGCCGCCAGCCGAAAAAGCCGGCCACGAGCAGCGCCGGCAGCTGCGCGATCCGCGTGTTGTGGCGGTAGACCTGGTCATTGTAGAGCTCGCGCCGATCCGCGATCATCGCCTCGAGACGCTCGATCTCGGCCTGGAGCGCGAGCACGTTCGCGGCGGACTTGACCGCCGGGTAGCGCTCGACGGTCATAAGGAGCGTGCGGACCGCGCGGGTCGTCTCGAGCGACGTCGCCGCCTGGTCCTCGACCGGGGCGGCGGGGGAGAAAGCCGCCCGGGCGGTCGTCACCGCGAGAAGAACGTCGCGCTCGAATGCGAGCAGGCCGCGAACGGCATCGACCAGGGCGGGCAGCTGGTCGTGGCGCTGCTGGAGGGCGACCTCGATGTTCGCCCACGCCTTGTCGATCCGGCGTTGGAGCGCGACGACATCGTTGAAGGTGGCCACCAGCAGGAAGATCCCGATCGCGATGACGAGTCCGACCGCGAAGGCCGCGGCGAGGGCCGGCGCGTTCATCGTCGGCCGCCGGCGGTGGCACGGCCACTGGC
>JACDAH010000049.1 GCA_013695505.1 Chloroflexota bacterium
GAGGTCGCTGCCGTCCGGGTCGATCTCGAATATGGCTATCGCGTCTCCGGGATAGTCGTTGCGCGCGAAGGCGATCCGGCCTTCGGGGTCGGGCACGCCATCGCCGGCATGCGACGGAGACGGGGACCCGACAGCGGGATGCATCTCGACGCTCGTCGCGCTGGCTGTCGCGCGAGTCGCCGGGCTGTCCATCGATGAGGCCAACGGGTTGCCTGCCTGTCCGCAGGCGACGACCAATGCCGCAACCGCCATGAGTGAGGTCAGTCGGTTCAACTCTTCGCTCCCGAGGGTGCTGATGATCCAGCTGCTCAGTGGTGGGGATTTGGGACGCTCAGCCCGAAGGGCGCACGTTGTACTCGAGGACGTTCGTTCCGGGCAGGACCGGAACTGCGGTGCCACCGCCGGACGGGATCACCATCAACTGGCCGCCGCTGGCGTTGACCAACATGAAGAGAATCGACTGCCCGTCGGGCGTGAACAATGGGCGAAGGATGCGCTGAGTCGCGGTATCGATCTGGGTCAGCCGCTCGAGGCTCGATCCATCTGGATGGACCCGGTAGATGTCCGCGCCGTCAGCGCCGTCGTCCCAGACACGCGGGATGAACACGATCCCCCTGCCATCCGGCGACCAGTCCAAGTGCGTCGCATCAGCAGTCCATGGCGTGACCTGCGTCTCGGAGCCTGAGCTCAGCGTCCGGATGAAGAGTGCGGAGTCCGCGATTGGGACGCCTCGATGGCCGCCGACGCTCCGCGACCGCCAGAACGCAAGCTGGCGATCGTTAGGCGAGAATCGGGGATGACGCTCTTCGGTCACGGCGCACGGCCCCTTCGTCACGCTGGACACATCCTGCGTTGAGATGGAGTACAGCGCGAGTCCGCAGTCCTTCGGGATCCCGTCGGTCACCTCACCGAAGGCTTGAACGAACACGAGGGTGGTGCGATCGTGCGACACGGCGGCCTCGTTGCGCGACCGGCACGGCGCGTAGCACGGAATCATCACCTGGCTGGTCCCGCCGTCCGTCGGAATCGCCCACATCTGCTCTGTCGGCGCGAACGATCCCTGAAGTGCGAGGATGGTGTTCGCCGACAGCCATTCGGGCCACACCAGGTCACCAGGTACGTCGAGTCCGATCTCTCGGCGGCCGGTTCCGTCACTTGCGATGGTGGCGAGATGTCGGCCGTCGCTGATGACAAAGGTCAGGTCCGATGACGCAAGGGGGAAGACACGCTGGGCAGCTGAGCTAACCAGCGGGCTCGAGGATGGCGTCCCGCTCGAGGTCGAGCGTGGCGTAGCGCGGCTTTCCGAAGGCGTGGTGGACGGCGCCGGGAGCGTACGGCTGGCTGCGCCGAGGAGCCCGGCGGCCGCGACCGCCACCAGAAGCGCCATCAGGGTCACGACCAGGGCGATCGCCCGTCGCGGGCGTCGGTCGCCGAACGGCTCCGGCCGGAGGCGGTCCAGAAGCGCGTCCCATGGGCGTGCGTGTCGCCGACGAGCCGCCGGAAGCCGGGCGAAGGCTCGATCAAGGACGGGGCCGACCGGAGCGCGCTCGGGCTCGGTGAGCCACTCGAGGATGATCGCGTCGACCCGATCCGGAACGGCGACGAGCTGGGGGCGATCGCCGCTGCTCATTGTGGGATCTCGCGGATGATCGGTCGGTCGCCGGCCTCGATGGCCGCGCGCATCGCTCGCAGTCCATAGTGGAGCCGCGATCTCGCCGTGCCGGGCGTCACGCCGAGGATCGACGCGACTTCAGTCAGCGGGAACTGCGCGTAATGGTGCAGGACGATGACAGCCCGATGGGCTGGCGTCAGCGCGGCGAATGCGTGATCGAGAAGCTCCCGCTCGGCGATCTGCTCGACCTCATCGGAATTGTTCTGATCGACCCGCAGTTGGCGGACATACGCAGCGAACCGTTGGACGCGCCGAGCCTCGGCGTAACAACAGCTGACAAGGATCTTGTACAGCCATGCGTCGAAGCGGTCGGCATCTCTCAGGGTCGGCAGTGTCCGCCACGCAACGATGACGCACTCCTGGACGGCGTCCTCGGCAGCGTCGGGATCGCGGAGGATCTTACGAGCCGTTCCGAGCAGGCGGTCCCCGG